>JABUSR010000271.1 GCA_021442645.1 Ruminiclostridium sp. | reverse complement strand
CTTCACTTATCTAAAACCTCCTTGTTACTTCTTCGTGATGCGGTCGCCAAACCTTCACCACCGTAACATGGAGGTTTTATTTTGCCAAGGCTTTTTTATCTACCCCTAGTAGAACCAGGGGCTTTGTTATACCTAAAGGCAACAGCGCAAAAAAGAGACCGGCCTAAGCCGGTCTCTTTTGCAATCTTTACGGGACAGATTACAGGGCCTGTGCGTACAGAGCCTCGACGTCCTTGACGGTGGTGATTCTGGGGTTGACCATAACGTTGCCGCTCTTCATAGCGTCGATAGCCATCTGGGGAATCAGCTTCTCAATCTCAGCCTTGCCGCCCTTAGCAACAACCTGTGCGACCTCGGACAGGCAGGAGGGGATGCCCAGGTCTTCATTCAGCTGACGCAGAGCGTCACAGGTCATCTGAGGAACGAAGTCGGGGCCGGCTTCCTTACCAGTGATGTACTGATAGATAGCGGCATACCGCTCGTCAGAAGCCAGAGCGTTGAACTCGAAGATGGTGGGCATCAGGACTGCATTAGCAACGCCGTGAGGAACGTTGAAGAATGCGGATACGGGGTGGGACATAGCATGGATGTCGCCCAGACGGTTGTTGGCAAAAGCAATACCGGCGAAGGTGGAGCCCAGCATCATTGCGCAAGCTGCATCCAGATCGTTACGGCGAGCAACGAACTTGCGGATGTTGGCACCAATCAGCTCCATTGCCTTCTCAGCCATAGCCATGGAGAAGGGGTTAGCATCGGTGTTGATGTAGGATTCCATAGCGTGAATCAGAGCGTCAACGCCGCAAGCTGCAGCAACAGAAGCGGGAGCGGTCATAATCAGTTCGGGATCCATAACTGCATAGGTGGGGGAGATTTCGGGACCCAGGACGGACAGCTTGTAGTTACGAGCAGTGTCAGTGATAACAGCAGCGACGGTAACTTCGGAGCCGGTACCAGCGGTGGTGGGCACAGCAATCAGCGTGTCAATGGGGCCGGGAACCTTGCCGACGCCTTCGTAGTCGCCGATGGTGCCGCCGAACTTAGCAACGACACCAACTGCCTTAGCAACGGCCATGGGGGAGCCACCGCCCAGAGCAATCAGAGCGGTGCAGCCAGCAGCCTTGTACTGAGCAGCGCACTCGTCAACGATGTCGGTGGTGGGGTTGGGCAGAACGTCCAGATACTCAGCATACTTCAGGCCTGCGTCGTTGATGATGGTGCGGACCTTATCGACAACACCGATAGCTTCCAGACCGCGGTCGGAAATCAGCATAACATTGTCGGAACCAGCAGCCTTCAGGAAGTCAGGCAGCTTCTTCAGGGCGCCAACGCCAAACTGGCAGTTCTGAGGAATGATGAAACCAAAATCTTTAATCATAGGGATCGCGTCCTTTCCAAAAAATTACTCAAAAATTATGCGGTTTAACCAAATCGAGGATAATCAACCCGCACATTTAGTATAACATTGAAAAAGGATACTGACAAGTTCTTACCCTATGAAAATATATAACAAGAATCTAACAGCGTTTTTGGTAACAATGTCTACTTGACACCTGAAGAGGGGCGGATTTTTTGAAAGAAATATGTCCTGTGCAGTCAATCTGCATCAAAACAAGGAGGAGAAAGAGGGAGAATAACAAAAAACCTTCCTGCGGCCACGTTTGTGGGCGGAGGAGAGGTCTCTCACAAAATATAGTATTTTTCTGTTTTGCCAAATAAAAGCGCCCCGCTCCGGCCGTGGGGACCCGATTAAAACCTGCACGAGATGGCAGGTGGGTTGCCTCCGCTGTGCTTCGCTGCTTCCATCGTCCGACCGAGGCCGGGAGGCCTGCAATTCACACAGCGAGTTGGCGTCCCATTTAAGAGATGTGGGTTTAAAAGAGTCCGATTCACGCACCGAGCAGGGCGTTTATGACAGGGTCGTATTTCCGAGGCGCTTACTCGTCCTCTTCGTCTTCAAAGAGGGTTTGCATAAATTCATTGTAGACTGCCTCGGTCTCTTCCTCGCTGTCCAGAGTGGAGAGGATCTCTTCTCCATTCTCTATGATGACCTTCATGAGGATCAGGCCAAGTTCTTCCTCGTCGCCTTCCTCCAGGTCCTCACTGAGGGCAGGAAAGAAGGCTAGGTAGGTGTTGCCGTTGAATTCGATGGTGTCCAGGTGCTCTAGCTCGAATTCGTTTCCGTCTTCATCGGTCACGGTAATAAAGTTCGCGCCGTATTCTTCGCTCATGGAATCCGCTCCTTTGTTGAACTGATTTCATTTTACCCCTTAAGGGGAAAAATTGCAAGGGAACAGGGAGTAAAACTTTCCGTGAAGTTTTTGTAAAACCTGCAAAAACACGGATAGACAAATTTAAAAGGTGTGGTATAATACATTAGATAAGCACGGAGTACCTTTCCTGTTGAGCCATCAGCAGATTTTCTTTTTATTTAAAAGACATCGGAGGTGTCGCATTGGAACAGAAACGAGATAAGCGTAGCCCCAAGACAAAGCGAAAACGTAAAAAGTCTGGCCGCGGGTTTAAGATTTTTATCACCATCGTGCTTGTTTTTGTAATCACGATGGCAATGCTGGCCTGTATGGCTGCGGCATACATTAAAAATGTAATTCTGCCGGAGGCGGATCTTAAGCTGGATGAGTACAACCCCAACTTGACCTCTGCCATGTATTATAAGGACCCTGCTACTGGTAATTATGTGGAGATGCAGGCACTCTACGGTGAAGAAAACCGCGTCTGGGTCAACATCGAAGAGATGCCTCAGGACCTGCTGGACGCAGCTGTTGCTATTGAGGACAAGCGATTCTACAAGCACAATGGCGTGGACTGGATTCGTACTGTAAAGGCAGTTACCTGCATGTTTACCGGTGCGGATGTTCAGGGCGGCTCTACCCTGACCCAGCAGCTCATCAAAAACATTACAACGGAGGACGATGTCACTGTTAAGCGTAAGGTGATGGAGATTTTCCGGGCACTGGAGTTTGAGAAGAACTATTCGAAGGAGGATATCCTGACCTGGTACCTGAACTACATCTACCTGGGCCAGAGATGCAATGGTGTATACACAGCCTCCTATAAATATTTCGGCAAGCATGTCTCTGAGTTGAGCCTAGCTGAGTGTGCCAGCCTTATCGGCATTACCAACAACCCGTCCAAGTACGACCCCTTGGGCCACCTGGAGGTTGTGAACGAAGAGACTGGAGAGGTGACTACTTCTCGTGACTTTAACAAGCAACGCCAGGAACTGATTCTGAAAGCCATGCTCGACCAGGACTATATCACAAAGGAAGAGTATAATGCTGCCGTTGCGGAGGAGTTGAACTTTGACAATGGCAAGGACACACAGGTAAACTCCTCTATATATACTTGGTATGAGGATGCTGTTATAGAGCAGGTCTTGGACGACTTGGTGGATACCTACGATTGGTCAGAGGACTATGCTAGGACTAAGCTGTTCTCTGGCGGCTTGGAGATTTACACCTGCATGAATCCTGATGTACAGGCGGCAGTGGATGAGATTTACAACAACCGGGATAATCTGAACTATACATCCTCCACTGGGCAGCTTATCCAGTCTGCTATCACGATTGTGGATAACGAAACCGGCGACGTGGTTGCCATGGCTGGCGGTGTGGGTCAGAAGACTACCAGCCGCGGCTGGAACAGGGCGACTGATACCCTTCGTCCGCCCGGTTCCTCCATCAAGCCGCTGTCGGTCTATGCGCCGGCTATTGAACTGGGCTACATCACACCCAGCTCCACTTTTGTGGACAGTCCAGTCAAAGATGGGTGGCCGGTGAACGCCACTGGGCAGTATCAGGGGACGGTCTCTGTTGCCAAGGCAATCCGTGAGTCTATCAACACTGTGGCCGTTAAGGTGCTGGACGAAGTTGGTCCCCAGACCAGCTATGAGTTTATGCGGGACAAGTTCCATATCCAGTTGGTGGAGTCCCGGTCTAAAAATGGAGAGAACTACACAGACATTGACCTAGCGCCGTTGGCTTTGGGTGGTTTGACCGACGGCGTCAGCACGTTCCAGATGGCCTCTGCCTATTCGGTTTTTCCACGTATGGGCGTCTACAAAGAGCCACGCCTCTATACGGTGGTATTGGACGCCAATAAGGATATTCTGTTGGATAATACACAAGAAGAGGACAAGAATGCGCTTTCCGAGCGCACCTGCTTCTATATGACAAAGATGCTGCAGGATGTCGTTACTGGGCCCTCTGGCGCTACAGGTCGTGCGGCCAACTTTTCTGGCCAGGATATCGCCGGCAAGACCGGTACTACTACCTCCCGCAAGGACCTCTGGTTTGTGGGATATACTCCCTACTACACTGCAGCTGTGTGGACTGGTTACGACCAGCAGGAACGGTTGGCCTCCGGTTATAAGAATCCGTCTGCCGTGTTGTGGAATAAGGTAATGTCTAAGATCCATTTGGGTCTGCCGTATAAGCAATTCGATCAGCCTGACACCAGCCAGATGCAGGCTGTGAAGGTTTGTGCCATCAGTGGCAAACTGCCCGGCGCAGCCTGCGGCGGTAACATCGTTACCCAGTACTTCTTTGCAGACGATGTTCCCACCACAGTCTGTACTGTCCATAAAGTTGAGCCGGAGGGACCGGACGATCCCACAGATGACCCCGGGGGAGATAGCCCTGTTGATCCCGGCGGCGAAGTCGATCCGCCCGCACCGGTGGATCCGACACCTCCAACGCCGGAAACGCCGACAGAATAATGTTTGAAATGCGCGGACCCCGATACCCGGGGTCCGCCCTTTTGCACGATTTGTCGAAAATGCGCCAGAAAACAGGGAGAAAACTGGGAAGAGAAAGCATACTTTTTGTTGCTATCTAATGGCTGATGTGATAAAATGGTTTTCGTACAAAAACAAATGACCATGGAACAAGGACGGAGGGGAGACCATGTCAAAGGCACCGAACTATTATATTGTGGATGCAGAGGCACTGCCGGAGATCTTTCGTAAGGTGGTGGAAGCCAGGCGGCTCATAGATACCGGAGAAGCAGAAACTGTGAACCAGGCGGTTCGTATCACGGGGATTAGCCGCAGCGCATTCTATAAATACAAGGACGCAGTCCGACCCTTCCAGGATATGCTCCATGGCCGCATTGTAACCTTTCAGATGATGCTGAAGGACCAGACCGGGATACTGTCGCAGGTGCTGAATCTCATTGCGGACTCGGGGGCCAATGTGCTGACAATCAATCAGGGGATCCCGGTAAACGGGTGTGCAGTGGTTACTGCCAGTATGGAAACTTCCGGCCTTCAGAATTCCTTACAGGAATTGTTGGAGAGAATCAACGGAACGGAGGGCGTCCTTCGGGCGGAGATTCTGGCGGGTTAACTTTATAATATAATATGGTAAAGCAGATAAGCAAAAAGGACGGCATAAGTATGGTAAAAGTTGCAATCATTGGGTTTGGCGTTGTTGGTTCCGGTGTGGCGGAGATTCTTACGGATAACGGCGCCGGGATCAGCCGGAAAGCGGGGGATCCTATTGAACTTAAATATATCTTAGATGTGCGGGATTTCCCTGATAGCCCCTTTGCAGATAAGTTTATCAAGGTGTTTGATGTAATCGAGGGGGATCCCGAGGTCAATGTGGTAGTGGAGACCATCGGTGGTGTGAGTGCAGCACTGGAATTCACCGAGCGGGCGTTGAAGGCCGGGAAGAGCGTGGTCAGTTCTAATAAGGAACTGGTGGCCACCCATGGCCGTTATCTTCTGGAACTTGCTGCCAAAAACAAAGTGGTCTATCTCTTTGAAGCCAGTGTGGGCGGAGGAATTCCCATCTTGCGCCCGTTGAGCGAGTGTATGGCGGCCAATGATATTCTGGAGATATGTGGAATTGTAAACGGCACAGCGAACTATATCTTTACCCGGATGGTCCAGGACGGTATCCCCTTTGAGGAGGCACTTCGGGGAGCCCAGGCCAATGGCTACGCAGAAAAAGATCCCACCGCCGATGTGGAGGGCCTGGACACATGCCGGAAACTGTGCATCCTCTCGTCTATTGCCTTTGGGTGGCATCTCTTGCCGGAGCAGGTTCCTACTATCGGTATTACGAAGATTACCCTAGCCGACGAGGCATATGCTGATTCTTGCGGCATGAGGATTAAGCTGCTGTGTCGGGCGATTGCCGGGGCGGATGGTTCTATCTGCCCCTTTGTAGAGCCACATTTTGTCAGCATGAAGGACCCGCTGGGCGGTGTAGAGGACGTATTCAATGCTATCAAGGTCACGGGCGATTCCGTGGGCGACGTGATGTTTTATGGACGCGGTGCCGGGAAATTGCCTACCGCCAGTGCAGTGGTGGCCGACATCATTGCGGCGGTTCGGAAGCATACCCTGGCAGGGTACCAACCATGGCAGGAAAACCGACCCGGCGACGTGATGTTTGCCGAAAGGTTTGCCAGCCGATGGTATGTTCGCCTGGCAAAGGGAGAACTTACCGGTGCTAAGAAGCTAAGTGCCCATCAGGTACAGGGTGAGGAGAGTGGCTGGATGACTGGCCCTATGACTAGGATTGATCTGAATGCGGAACTGGAGGGCAAGACTGTGCTTTCTGTAATCCGTGTTATGGACTGAGCTTGCTGGACTCCGTCCGCCCCCGGTGTTATAGGACTGGGGTATCAGAAACATTAGCAAAGAGACAATTGAATCCCTATGGTCCAGGTAGACTGGCCATACGTTTGGAGGTATGAAATATGGGACTGATTGTACAAAAGTTTGGCGGCACGTCGGTTGCTACCACTGAGCGCATACAGAACGTTGCGCGGATCATCACGGAGACCTATAAGAAAGGAAACAACGTAGTTGCTGTCCTTTCTGCCCAAGGTGACACGACGGACGATCTCATCGAAAAGGCAAAAGAAATCAACCCAAAAGCATCCCGTCGGGAAATGGATATGCTTCTTTCTACCGGTGAACAGATTTCCTGTGCCTTGTGCGCGATGGCTATTGAGGGGCTGGGATTCCCAGTCATCTCGCTGACTGGCTGGCAGGCAGGTTTTCAGACAAACAGCAGTTACAGTAACGCCCGGATTAAGAAAATCCGCACCGAGCGAATCCAGTCCGAATTGGACCGGAACCATTCCATTGTTATAGTTACCGGCTTCCAGGGTATTAACAAATTTGAGGACATTACGACCTTGGGGCGCGGCGGTTCTGACACGTCAGCTGTGGCCCTGGCTGCAGCTTTGAAGGCGGACCTCTGCCAAATATACACCGATGTGGACGGTGTTTATACGGCAGATCCCCGCTATGTGGAGGGCGCCAGAAAGCTGGATGAGATTACCTTCGACGAAATGCTGGAGTTGGCAAGCTTGGGTGCCCAGGTACTGCATAACCGATCTGTGGAAATGGCGAAGAAATATGGTGTGAATTTAGAAGTGCTGTCCAGCTTCAGCGGGAAGCCGGGCACGAAAGTCAAGGAGGTAGTGAAGACTATGGAAAAGACCCAGATTAGCGGCGTTGCCAAAGACAAAAATGTCGCCCGACTCGCGCTTGTGAACGTGGAAGATAAGCCCGGTATCGCCTATAAGGTGTTTTCGCTGCTGGGGCAGAAGAATATCAACGTGGACATCATCCTGCAGTCAATGGGTCGTGGGGAGTCACAGGACATCAGTTTTACTGTTAAACGTGACGATGCCGACCAGGCAAAGGAACTGTTGGAAGAACACAAGTCTGCCCTGGGCTTCGAGCGTATCGATGTGAACAAGGCGCTGGTAAAGGTCTCTATCGTGGGCGCGGGTATGCTGGACAATGCCGGCGTGGCCGCTAAAATGTTCGGCGCCCTGTATGATGCTGACATCAATATCCACATGATTTCCACCAGTGAGATCAAGGTCTCTGTCCTGCTGGATGAGGCAGAGGGAAATCATGCCGTCCAGGCCATCCATGATAAATTCTTCGAAGAATAAGACAATAGAACAAAAATATATGGGTTGGGGAATCTGTATGACTCTCTGTTTATCCCAGGAGATTACTTGGTAGAAACGACGAAAAGCCTGCGGAACTGCAAAAAAATTTTTTGATTGCAATACATTTCAACTCTTGTAATTTGCAGAATCCTTTGCTATAATACCACCGTAGTGAACTGGATGGGTGTACTCTGTGCACTTTTCCACTGAAACGTCTGCCACCAGGGAAACCCACCTGGTCTGGCGTTTACGATAAACTGTGTGGCTCTGCTTCTGACAGAAAGGGAAGAAGGCTCGCCTGCGAAACGGACTGAATGTGGCGGAAAAACAGGGATTATCGAAAATAAAACAAATTTTTAATAGGGGGAAATCAGAAATGAACATACTTGTTTGTATCAAGCAAGTGCCGGACACGACCATTATCAAGATCGATCCTGTCACCAACACCCTGATGCGTGAGGGCGTTCCCGCCATCGTCAGCCCCTTCGACGCTTATGCAGTCGAAGCTGCTGCTCGTATCAAGGATAAGGACAAGGACACCAAGATCTTCATCCTGTCTATGGGCCCCGAGCAGGCTCTGGCAGCTCTGAAGGAATGCCTCTCCGTCGGCGGCGACAAGGCATACCTGGTCTCTGACCGTGCTTGCGGCGGTTCCGACACCCTGGCAACCGGTTACATCCTGGCAAACACCATCAAGAAGATTGAGGAGCTGGAAGGCTTCAAGTTCGATATGCTGATGTTTGGTAAGCAGGCAATCGACGGCGATACCGCTCAGGTTGGTCCTCAGGTCGCTGAGTACCTGGATTATCCCCAGGTCACCTACGGCTGGGAAGTTTGGCCCACCGAGGACGGCGCACACGTCCGCGTGAAGAAGGAACTGGAAGACGGGTTCGAAATCCTGGAGATGGCTTGCCCCTGCGCAGTCACCATCACCAAGCCCGACTATGAGCCTCGCTTCCCCACCATCAAGTCCAAGATGGCTGCCAACAAGGCAAAGATCCCCGTTCTGTCCGCAGCTGACTGTAACCTGGACGTCGAGCAGTCCGGTCTGAAGGGCTCTCCCACCAAGGTTAAGAAGAGCTTCACTCCTCCTCGTAAGGAAGGCGGCCTGAAGATTAAGGAAGAGACTCCTGAAGAGTCCGCAAAGAAGCTGTATGACCTGCTCAAGGACAAGGGCATTATCTAATAGAGGGGAGGACGAAGAACAATGTTACAGACTAGCTATGAAGCAAAGAGCAAGGACCTGTGGGTCTTTATTGAGACTAAGAACGGCAAGGCAAGAAACGTTGGCCTGGAGTTGCTGAATCCCGGTCGTCGCCTCGCTGCTATCCAGGGCGGCAAGACCGTCGCACTGGTTGTCGGCTATCAGTGTGAAGAGGCTGTTAAGGATGCTATCGCTTACGGCGCAGACAAGGTCCTGGTCATCGACAACGAAGTTTATGATCACTACAGCACCGACGCTTACACCGCAGCTATCGTTTACGCTGTTGAGAACGACTGCCCCACCTCCATCCTGATGGGCGCATCCCCCCTGGGCCGTGACCTTGGCCCCCGTGTCGCTGGTCGTCTGAGAACTGGTCTGACCGCAGACTGCACCTCTCTGGACATCGACGAAGCTACCGGTAAGGTTGCTTGGACCCGTCCCGCATTCGGTGGTAACCTGATGGCTACCATCCTGTGCCCCTTCACCTTCCCCCAGATCGGTACCTGCCGTCCTGGCGTTAACAAGAAGCTGGAGCCTGATTACAGCCGTACCGCAGAAGTCGTTGACCTCGGCTTCGTGTTCCCCGCTGATCAGATTCGTATCAAGGTTATCGAGACCATCGCTGAAGAAGGCGAGAAGGTCGACCTGGAAGGCGCTGACATCATCGTCTCCGGCGGCCGTGGTCTGGGCGGCCCTGAGGGCTTTGTGACCACCATTAAGCCTCTGGCTGATGCACTGGGCGGTGTTGTTGGTTCCTCCCGTGCAGCAGTTGACGCTGGCTGGATTCCTCATTCCCACCAGGTTGGCCAGACCGGTAAGACCGTCGGCCCCAAGCTGTATGTCGCATGCGGCATCTCCGGTGCTATCCAGCATCTGGCTGGTATGGGCTCCTCCGACTTTATCGTCTGCATCAACAAGGATGTTGAGGCTCCTATCTTCGGCGTGGCCGATCTGGGCGTTGTCGGCAACCTGTATGATGTCTGCCCCGCACTGACCAAGCTGATTCTGGCTGATAAGGACTAATCCTTAACTCTGTCAAAAAATATTTTTAATACACCTGTGTCCCCTCCTTCGTTCTGCGAGGGAGGGGACCACAGAAAAAGAAAGGAAAAACTATGGATTTCAAGTTTAACGAGATCGAGCAGGAAATCATTGACATGCTGCGTGATTTCTGCATCAAGGAAGTTAAGCCCATCGCTGCAGAACTGGATGAGACCGAGAGTTTCACCCAGAACGCTCGCGAAAAGCTGGCCGAGATGGGTATGCTGGGCACCTATATTCCTGAGGAATATGGCGGCGCTGGCCTGTCCTATCTGACCTACATCGCATGCTGTGAGGAACTGGCAAAGTATTGCGCATCTACCTCTATCATGTTCTCCGTCCACGGTTCTCTGTGCTCCTGGCCCATCCTGGAGTTCGGTACCGAGGAACAGAAGCAGAAGTATCTGGTTCCCCTGGCACAGGGCGAGAAGCTGGGCGCAATGGGCCTGACCGAGCCCAGCGCTGGTACCGACGCTGCTGGCGTCCGTACCACTGCTGTCCTGAAGGGTGACAAGTACATCCTGAATGGTACCAAGATTTTCATCACCAACGGCTACTATGCAGACACCTATGTTGTCTTCGCACGTACCAACCCCGACCTGAGCCTGGGCCACAAGGGCCTGTCTGCCTTTATCGTTGAGAAGGGCTTCAAGGGCTTCAGCTTTGGCACGAAGGAAAAGAAGATGGGTATCCGCGCTTCCGCTACCTATGAGTTGGTCTTCGATGACTGCGAAGTCCCCGCAGAGAACCTGCTGGGCAAGGAAGGTGAGGGCTTCAAGATTGCTATGCAGCTGCTGGACGGCGGCCGTATCGGCGTTGGCGCACAGGCTCTGGGTATTGCTCAGGGTGCCATCGATGAAGCTATTCCTTACCTGAAGCAGCGTAAGCAGTTTGGAAAGCCCCTGTCCGCATTCCAGAACACCCAGTTCGAGCTGGCTGACATGCAGACCAAGGTCGATGCTTCCCGCCTGTTGCTGTATCGTGCTGCTGAGGCTAAGGCAGCTCACGAGCCCTACAGCCATCTGGCCGCTATGGGCAAGCTGTTTGCTTCCGAGACTGCTTCTGACGTTACCCGTCGTATTGTTCAACTGATTGGTGGCTGCGGCTACACCCGTGAGTATCCCTTCGAGCGCTTCATGCGTGATGCTAAGATTACCGAAATCTATGAAGGCACCAGCGAAGTTCAGAGAATGGTTATCTCCGGTTGGATGCTGAAGAAGTAATAGATACTTTTGTTTATTAGTTTAAAAATTCAAGAAGGCGCAGTGGTTTGCCGCTGCGCCTTCTTTCTGTTTGGAGATGGTGTATACCATGAAAATTGATACGACATTGTATCACGGGCGGCCTATGGACTGTTCCGGGAGAATGGAGAAAGAAGTAGCTTGCTATGATTTGCTGGATCGTCTGGGAATCTCCTATCAGCGTGTAGACCATGAAGCAGCTGATACCATACTTGCCTGTGAGGAGGTTGAGAAATACCTCGGCGCAAAAATCTGTAAAAATCTTGTTCTGTGTAATCGTCAAAAGACAGACTTTTATCTCTTGCTGATGGATGGAGAAAAGCCGTTCAGAACAAAAGAACTTTCAAAGCAGATTGGTTCTGCCCGGCTTTCTTTTGCGCCGCCTGAGGAGATGAAAGCCTACCTTGGGGTAGAACCTGGTTCAGCTACCGTTTTGGCGATGATGAACGATAAAAATCACAAGGTACGTCTAATTCTAGATAAATCAGTGCTTGGTGAGGATATCTTTGGATGCCATCCTTGCATTAATACATCTACATTGGCACTATCTATGCAGGACATTCAAGATAAGTTTCTGCCTCATTTTGGGATTGAGCCTACGATTGTTGACCTCCCTGATGAAAGAGAGGGCTAAGCATCAATGTGTGCGGACCCATGCCACTGGGTTTGGACGGTGGTATGGGTCTTCCTACTCTTGGGGAAGGCGATTTGTCTGGTAATCTTACGTATGGTATGATATAATTAA
Organism: Ruminiclostridium sp.; assembly: GCA_021442645.1. Taxonomy (GTDB): domain Bacteria; phylum Bacillota; class Clostridia; order Oscillospirales; family Oscillospiraceae; genus Evtepia. Next base: position 1,157 of record JABUSR010000271.1, on the reverse strand, counting down.
TACTAAACGGCAGAGCATATGAGTTTTGTGCCGCCTCTTTGGAGGAAAACTGGGGGAGTGCTTATGATACGTATCAGTAATCTGATTCTACCTCCCGATGGTGATCCCTCTCAGCTAAAAAAACGTGCGGCTCGGGTGTTGGGGATTCCGGCGGGGAAGATTCATCGCTGTGTACCTGTTCGGCAGTCGATTGACGCCCGAAAGAAAAGCCACGTTCATTATGTTATGACTGTGGACGTCTCTCTCTCCGGTGAGGAGGAGATTCTGCGACGGGTCAAGGACAAAAATGTCAGGTTCCAGGAAGAACCTGTACCCTACCGTTTTCCTTCCGTTACGAGAATGAGCTGTCTGCAGCCTGTGGTGGTGGGCAGTGGCCCTGCCGGTCTTCTGGCGTCTCTTTGTCTAGCCCGTGCAGGTCTGTGCCCCATCCTTTTGGAGAGAGGGCAGGCATTGGAGCAGCGCGTAAAGGATGTAGAGGCCTTCTGGGGCGGGGGAGATCTGAATCCGGAGTCTAATGTTCAGTTTGGTGAGGGTGGTGCCGGCACATTTTCTGACGGTAAACTCACAACCGGCACCCATGACCCGCGGATCTCCCATGTTTTGCAGACCTTTGTAGATGCAGGGGCCCCAGAAGATATTCTTTGGCAGCAAAAGCCCCATGTTGGCACGGATATGCTCCGACGGGTCGTAACGAATGTCCGGGAAGAGATTCTAGAACTGGGCGGTGAGGTGCGCTTTGGTCATCGGTTGGAGGGCATTCGAACGGCAGAGGACCAATTGACGGAGATTCTTGTGGATAATGGTGGAAGCCGTTATAGCTTGGCCTGTGATGCCCTGATCTTGGCACCCGGTCACTCAGCCAGAGACACGTTCCAGATGCTGAGGGATAACGGCGTGCGAATGGAGCAGAAGCCTTTTGCCATTGGCGTTCGCATTGAGCACAGGCAGGAGAGTATCAACCGGGCCCAATTCGGTGAGGTATGGGAAAGCCTCCCACCGGCAGACTATAAACTGGTCTGTCATCTGCCGAACGGCCGATCGGTCTATTCTTTCTGTGTATGTCCCGGTGGCCAGATCGTAGCAGCGGCCTCACACACCGGTATGCTAGTGACTAACGGCATGAGCAACCGGGCCAGAGACGGTGAATATATCAACGG
>JABUSR010000033.1 GCA_021442645.1 Ruminiclostridium sp. | reverse complement strand
TCCCTGCTTTCCTTCTTCCCTGCTTTCCTTCTTCCCTGCTTTCCTTCTTCCCTGCTTTCTCTCTTCCCTGCTTTCTCTCTTCCCTTTATCGCCTTTTTTTCTCTTTTTCCCTTCCACGCCTTTATCTTCCTGTTTTTTCCTTTTTATCCTTCTTTTCCCTCTCCATTTATTGTTTTCGCCCTGTTATCAATATGGACTTTCCCCTCTCCCGCCACTCACTCCCCCGCCCCTCCCATAAGAAAACCGCTTCCGACCGTCCGCCGGAAGCGGTTTTTTAGAATCGAAAATAGATGAACGGATTGTAAGAGGAGTAGACCAACATGGCCAGGCTCAGGCCGAACAACACACAGCAGACAATGTTCCGCACTGCCACCCCGGCAGCAGACTCCCAGGCCATGAATCGCCGTGCCACCGGGAAACTGAACAGCACCCCCACCGGGACAAACAGCACCAGCCAGATAAGGCTGGCGTTCTGGGCCAGCAGGGCCGTCCAGTCGGTGGGGCAGAAGCTGAACATAATCCCCAGGATCTTCCCCAACAGAGACAAATCCGTCAGGTCAAAGATTACCCAGCCCACTGTCACAATAAACATGGCATAGACCCAGCTGACGAAGCGGGGCACCTTCTCCAGCACCCCCGCCAGGAAGGTCTTCTCTACGATGAGCAACAGCCCGTAGTACAGGCCCCACAGCAGAAAGTTCCAACTGGCTCCGTGCCAGAAGCCGGTCAGGCCCCAGACGACCATCAGGTTCAGCATCGTGCGGCCTGTCCCCTTCCGGCTACCCCCCAGCGGGATGTAAATGTAGTCCCGGAACCAGGTGGACAGGGAGATATGCCATCTCCGCCAGAATTCCGTCACCGAGTGGGAGACATAGGGGTAGTTGAAGTTTTCCGGAAAGTGGAAGCCAAACATCCTGCCCAGGCCGATGGCCATATCCGAGTACCCGGAAAAGTCGAAGTAAATCTGCAGAGTGTAGGACAGGGCGGCCAGCCACAGGGCCCCGCTGCCGGCCTCGGAGGAGGCAAAGATGGTCTCCGCTACCAAGGCCACCTGGTTGGCGATAAGCACCTTTTTCGACAGGCCCAGGATGAACCGACGGAGGCCCGCCGCCACATCGTCGAGGTTCTCTTTCCGGCAGAGAATCTCCTCCTCCACCGTCTGATAGCGGACGATAGGCCCGGCAATCAGCTGCGGGAAGGAACTCACATAGAGAAGCAGGGAGAAGAAGTTCCGTTGGACCCGAATCTTCCCTCGGTAGAGGTCTATTACATAGGAGAGGATCTGGAATGTGTAAAAGCTGATGCCAATGGGCAGGGCAATCTCCGGCAGGCCCAGCCGGAAGGTCCGGCTGAACAGGCCCAAGTATTTGAAAGCAAACAAGTTGCCCACCAGCAGACAGATGGTCAAAATGAGCCATGCCCTCCGGACATTCCCCCGGCCTCTGTGGATAAGGAGCCCACCCACATAGGCCGCAAGAGACACGGCAACCATCAAGGCCAGTAGTTTCGGCTCGCCCCAACTGTAAAATATCAGGGAGGCCACGAGCAGGACGCCGTTGCGCCACCTCCGCCAGGGGCAGAGGTAGTAGAGCACCACAGTCAACGGCAGGAAGAGGAACAGGAAGGAGAGGGAACTGAATACCATGGCTCAGCCCCCCTGGTCGGCGGCCCCGGCAAACCCAAAGGGGTAGCTGCCAATAAGGAGCACCTTGTGGATATCGCGGGCAGCCAGGTAGTCGGTCAGCCGGAAGGTCTCCCCGGTCTCGGCCTGGTAGTTCCGCAGGTCTACAGAATAGGTCTTACCGAAATGGGATGCGAGGAGTTTCAGGATGGCGTTGTCATAGGAGTCCCCCAGAATCAGGATATTCTCCCGTCCGGGGTCTCTGGTGTCAAAGACGATCTCCCCCGGGTCTCCGCCGTAGAAGTTACCGTAGGTCAGTTCCAGTGCGCCCTCCCCCCGGAGAAATGCCTCCTCATTGCCATAGGCCACGGGTGCACCACCCTGGGTGATGGTCATGAGCGGCAGATCGAAGGTAAAGGCGGAAAAGGACTCGGATAGAATCCCCTGGGCACCGATGGTCTTCGCCCGGGAGCCACACATACGGCCGATATCTTCCTGTACCCCGGTGGGAACCAGCGGTTCCCCCAGTCCCAGGAGAGGTACCAATTCCGTATAGGCCTGGTAGGACCCCAGATAGTTCCAGTGGTGGTCGGTCTGGTAGAAATACTGCACATACCGGTCAAAACTTCCAATGCGGAAGGCCCCTTTCCTCTCCTCCGGCAGGGCCAGCAGGGAGAGGAGCCGGTCAGCAATCCCGGTGTTGGTCTTGGCCTCAAAGTCCATCATGCTGTCGGACTCCACATAGTAGGCGTAAAAATCTACCCCCGGATTTTCGGCAAACCAGGCATTCAGCCCAGCGGAGTTTTCCTCCAGGACGGGGGTAACCTCCTCCAGGTCTCTGGGTGTATAGCAGAGAATCCCCCGGTAGAACAGAACCCCGGAGGATCCGTTGACATCAAAGGCGAGGGCTCCGTCCAGGCCGTTGTCCACCATGGCCTGAAGGCTGCGGACAGTGGGGTACACGCTGACATAGTTGCAGAGCTGTTTCATCCGCAGGCTCAGGGGGATCTGGTCATTCAGCGCAGCCTCTGTGTCCTCCTGGAAAGTCCCGGAGAGGTAGCTTTCCGCCGAAAGCTCGGATACCTTCTGGGCATAGCGGTTTTCATAGGCGTTAATATCCTTGGGGAACAGCAATGTCCTGGCAAGCCCGGCAATCAGCACCACCAGCAGGACGATGATGAACAGGATGTCCGCTGCTCTTCGCATCCGATCCTCTCCTTTCCCTGAAATTGTACTTATTCTATCCAATGGGGGCCGGGATTGTCAAGACAAAGCCGCAAAGGCCGGCCCTCTCCCCAACCGGCGCGCCCGTTGGCGTCTGCTGACATCCCCTCTGCAATGGGTTCCCCCGAAAAATTCCCCATCCGGCAAAAGAAACCGGATGGGGAATCCTGTTATTCATCAAGCTTGAGCACTGCCATAAATGCCTCCGTGGGCAGCTGAACCGTACCAAGCGTCCGCATTTTCTTTTTTCCTTCCTTCTGCTTTTCCAGCAGCTTCTTCTTTCGGGTGATGTCGCCGCCGTAGCATTTGGCCAGCACATCTTTACGCATGGCCTTTACGGTCTCGCGAGCGATGATTTTGCCGCCGATAGCCGCCTGGACGGGAACCTCGAAGAGCTGGCGTGGGATGTTCTCCTTGAGTTTTTCGCAGATTTTCCGGGCACGGCCGTAGGCCTTCTCCCGGTGGACAATGAAGGAGAGGGCGTCCACCTGGTCGCCGTTCAGGAGCATATCCACCTTCACCAGATCAGACTCACGGTCCTCCAGGAACTCGTAGTCCAGGGAAGCGTAACCCTTAGTGCGGGCCTTCAGGGCGTCGAAGAAGTCGTAAATGATCTCGTTCAAGGGCATGTTGTAGTGGATCTCAACCAGGTTGGCATCCAGATACTGCATATCCCGGAACTCGCCCCGGCGCTCCTGACACATGGGCATGATGTTGCCCACATAGTCCGGCGGGGAGATGATGGAGGCACGGACGAAGGGCTCCTTCTGCACCACGATGTGGGCGGGATCGGGATAGTTGTGGGGGTTATCCACCCGGACCACAGTGCCGTCGGTCTTCTCCACCTCGTAGATAACGTTGGGCAGGGTGGTAATGAGGTCCAAGTCGAACTCTCGCTCCAGACGCTCCTGGATGATCTCCATGTGGAGCATACCCAAGAAACCGCACCGGAAGCCAAAGCCCAGGGCGGCAGAGGTCTCCGGCTCGAAGGACAGGGAAGCGTCATTGAGCTGGAGCTTCTCCAGAGCGTCCCGCAGGTCGGGATACTTGGATCCGTCCTCTGTGTAGATGCCGCAGTAGACCATGCTCCGGGCGGGCCGGTAGCCGGGCAACGGTTCTGCAGCGGGCTTGGCCGCCACGGTGATGGTGTCTCCCACCTGGGTGTCCTTCACGTTCTTAATGGAAGCAGTCAGGTAGCCGACTTCCCCGGCGGTGAGGACCTCGCAGGGCTCCAGCCGGGTGGGTAGCAGGTGTCCAATCTCCACCAGGCCGTATTCGGCCCCGGAGGCCATCATGCGGACCGTATCCGACAGTCGGAGGGTCCCCTCCATCACCCGGAAGTAGACAATAACACCGCGGTAGGCGTCATACTGGCTGTCAAAAATCAGGGCCTTGAAGGGGGCCTTAGGATCTCCTCCCGGAGAAGGGATGTTGTGGACCACATCCTCCAGAACGGCCTGGATGTTGATTCCCATCTTGGCGGAGATCTCCGGGGCGTCCGTAGCCTCCAGACCAATGACGTTCTCCACCTCCTCCTTGACCCGCTTGGGGTCGGCGGCGGGCAGGTCGATCTTGTTGATGACCGGGCGAATCTCCAGGTCATGCTCCATGGCCAGATAGGTGTTAGCCAGGGTCTGGGCCTCCACGCCCTGGGATGCATCCACCACCAGCACAGCTCCCTCGCAGGCCGCCAGGGATCGGGAGACCTCATAGTTAAAGTCCACGTGGCCAGGGGTGTCGATGAGGTTCAGGGTATAGGTCTCCCCATCCAGGGCGGGGTATTGCACGGTAACTGCCCGGGCCTTGATGGTGATGCCTCGCTCACGCTCCAGATCCATATTATCCAGCAACTGGTTCTCCATCTCCCGCTCGCTGACTGCGTTGCACAGTTCCAGCAAGCGATCGGCCAGCGTGGACTTGCCGTGGTCGATGTGCGCTATGATTGAAAAATTCCGAAGTTTCGTCTGGTCTGTCATTCCAACAGTCCTCCTTATGCAGGTCTGCGCCTTCAGGAAGTTCGCTCCGCAAGCTCCCGGCGCAGGAACAAATTTCTGTAACACCCGTCGGTACGGGCAGCGTCTCGCCTTGGTCTTCCTCCCGACTTCAGGGCTCTTCCATGTCCCTGCTCAGCTGTGTAGCCAATCGTTGAAACAAGATCCCCAGCCTCGGTTCCTGTCGGCTCAGGTCCACGCAGGCCTGGCTCAGCCGGTCAGCCAGATGCATGAGGGTGTCCGGATCTGCTGCGCTCCCGGCCCCCGGCGTGTACTCCACCCCGGTACGGCCCAGCAGATAATCGGCAGACACCTGGTAGTAGTCGCAGGCTTTCACCACAAACGCCAGGCCGGGCTCCCGAATCCCATTTTCGTAGTGGGACAGCAGAGCCTGGGAGATCCCCAGCTCCTGGGCGGCCAGCCGCTGACTAATCCCCTTCTCGTGACGCAGATGGGACAGCGCCCGGGCAAATATGACACTCATGAGACTCCTCCTCCCACCGTCGGAGTCCTCTCTGGCGGTTAGGCAATCTTTCCCTCTAGTGTTTAACAATTTGTATTATTATACTCTGGGAAATACCCTCTGTAAAGGGTCCTGAAGAATTTCTTGCACCCCGCTGCCCGGCTTCTTTTCCAGCCGGACAAGAACATACTCGGGCACAGAAAGCGGCGGCCCTTGGGCCGCCGCTCTTTTTACAGAATCGATCATTTCTTGGAAAAGAGCCCCTCCTCCCGGAGCTTGGCAGAGATGTAAGCGTAGCTCTCGTCGTTATGGGGAAGCAGGCAGTAGGAACAGTCCTTAATGCCGTTCCGCACGATGAATCCTCCCCCGCAGTTGTCTGATCGGTACAGGGGGCAGTAGCAGAAAAGGCAGTTGAAATCCTCCTCCCGTACGTCGTTGTGGCAGGGGAAGTACTCGCAGTCCCGGTTCTGGAACCAAGTGTAGTGTTTTCCGGTGAGATTCATAGCCATAGCAATCCCTCCTCATGGGATATTGAATTTCTCTTTCCAGGCGGTCAGGGCAGTGCGTCCCTCCTCTGTAACAGGCATCAGCCACTTCCAGGACCGGAAGTGACGGATACACAGCCAGGTCTTCAGGTAGTCCTCGGCAATCAGCATCAGGGCATAGACCACCGGGAAGGGTAGCTTGAACACATAGGCCGACAGGAAAGTCACAGGAATGGACAGGAACCACAGGCAGCCCATGTCGTACTTGACCCCAGTGAAGGTGTCTCCACCCGCCCGGTAAATGCCCACAATGGTGATGTACGGAATGTTCCGGACCAACATATGAATGCAGTAGATAATAAGGATATAGATGGCACTCTTATGGGTGAGCTCCGACAGTGCCCCGCCGGTATTGAACAGGTAGAGCATAGGCTCCCGGGCAGCAATGAGGATCCATCCCAGCACCCCTGCCATTAGAGGTTCGGCCACGGCAAACCGTCGGGCCTGATTCACCCCCTGCTCAATGTCCCCGGCCCCTACAGAGTTGCCCACCATGATGGCGCAGGCCGAGCACAGGCCGATGAGCAGGGCAAAGGCCAGGTTCTCAAAAGTGCGGACAATTGTGACAGCTGCATAGTATTCATAGCCCAAGTTGGAGTAAATGAGGTTAAGCACCACAGTGCCCAGGCCCCAGGCCACCTCATTCAGAACCACAGGATTGGCCTTATTAAAATAGTCCCGGAGCATGGCCCGGTCAAAAGCAAAGAACTCCCGAAGGGGACCGATGAGGATATTCTTCTGAAAAACCGAGACAGCCACCTGGAAGACCAGCCCCAGCCAGGCGGCGATGGTGGTGGCCCAAGCCGCCCCGGCGATGCCCATGGCGGGAAACCCCCACTTGCCAAAAATCATGGCATAATCCAGCAGGATATTCACACCTGTTGTAAGGCAGGCGGTGACCATAGGGAGTTTCACCCGGCCGGTGGACCGGAGCAGGGCCCCGATCATGCTCACCGCCATCTGGGGCAAGTAGGACCACCCGGCGATCTTCAGGTAGGCTACCCCCTGTTCCACCACCGCCGGGGTGCGGTTGAAGAGGGAGATGGCCCACTCCGGTGCCCCCACGGAGATTGCCGTGAAGGCCAGGGAGAGAACGGTCACTAGGCTCATGGCAATGCCGAAGACCCGGTGGATGCCCCTCACGTCCTTCACACCCCAGTACTGGGCGTAGAACAGGGTGGCCCCGGAGCAGAAGCCAAATTGGCAAATCATCAGGAACCAAGACCACTGGGTAGACATGCCAATGGCAGACAGGGGCACATCCCCCAACTGGCCCACCATGAGGGTGTCCACCAGGGCAAAGGAACTCACAAGCAGATTTTGAATGGCCACCGGCGTGGCCAGCCGCAGAGTCATGGACCAGAAAACCGGATCCCGCCAGCGGGGTCTGGGCAGCGCCATGGGACGGGCCTCCTCTCTCTGACGCAGTGTATGGGGGAACCCCCGTTTTTCCTAAGAATACCACCCCCGCCCGTGGAACGCAACGCCAAAAATCCGGGCCGCTCCAGGGGGGCAGACGAATCCCCTGCCGAAAGACGGCAGGGGATCGTTTTTCGATGTATGTTTATTTCCCGCTTCGACCTGCAGCGGTCTCCAGGACCTTCCGGTCGGCCCGGTGGTGCTCGATGGGCTTCCACTTGACCTTGGTGAACAGAGCAGCCACAGAGATGGGGATGTAGGTAATCATGAACAGAGGGAAGGTAAATGTGTACCAGATCTTTTTACCCGTAGAAGTGTAGATATTGTCCCACTCCGTGACGGTGGTGAACAGGCCGATGATAAACAGGGTCTGATACATCCCGAAAAGGGCCCGCAGGATGTAGATGAGGCACGGCCAGAAGGGAATACCATCTACAGCAGTGACGGTAGCCACCACCAGGTAGGTAACAATGAGGCCCACGGTGAGCACAAAGGCCGGCAGGACGGTCATACTCATGTCGTAGCAGGAGAAGCTCCCCCGGCCCATTCCCTTCAGCAGGCCCACGCCGTACTTGCGGAAGACCTGGAGGAAGCCCCTGGCCCAGCGCATCCGCTGTCTCCAGGACTGGCGGAAGGTCACCGGCTGCTCATCATAGAGGATAGCCCCGGCACAGAAGCCGATCTTCTGCCCCTTCAGGATCTGATGGACGGAGAACTCGATGTCCTCGGTGAGCAGATGGAACGTCCAGCCCCCGGCACTCTCAATGACCTTTCGGCTGAAAAAGAAGCCGGTGCCGGAGACGGCGCAGCTGGTGTTCATCAGCATGCGGGCGTTGTTCAGGTAGCGGGATTCTCGGATGAACCACAGGGCGTAACCTGCGGAGATCCAGTTGTCCCCGTAGTTCTTGGAATTTCGATAGCTGGTGAGGACCTCGTACCCATCGCAGTAGGACTGATTCATCGCCTCGATAAAATGGCAGTCCAGCACATTGTCTGCGTCGAAGACCAGGAACCCGTCAAACGTCTGGGGGTAGTCCTCCTCAATGTGCTTCAGAAGGGCTTCCAGGGCGTAGCCCTTGCCCACCTGGGTCTCGCTGGTGCGGGTGTAGACCACTGCGCCCCCCTGACGGGCGATCTCCGCCGTCCGGTCGGTGCAGTTATCGGCCATCACAAAGGTCGTAATCAGGTTCTTATCATAGGTCTGGCTTTGGATACTTTCCAACAGGTCAGCAATTACAGCCTCCTCATTCCGGGCGCAAATGAGCACCGCAAACCGGTGCGGGACCACGGCCAGATGGGGCTTTTCCTTCTTCACAAAGGGGACTACCATATAAAACATCTGATACGCATAGCAGACCACGAACAACACTGCCACAACAGCATTCACAGTCAATAGAATTTCCATAACGTATTCCTTCTTTATATTCGTACCCGTCTGCTCCCCTGGGGAGCCGGCGCCGACAGCAGCAGACTTACAGGCCCGCTCTGTCCCGATAATATTTTTTCTGTTGTTTCCTTTTCATACAGTTTCTCCATTTTACATCTTCTCTGTAAAATGTCAATTAAAATATTCTTAATTTTTCACGAAAAAATCCTTTCAACCCCATCCCTGCAAAAAAGGCCTCAGTCTCAGTCCCTGACACCCTGTCCCCCACCCCAGCCGGCAGCTGAATCAGCTCCCCGCACTGCTCCTATGCTTTTGGGCTGTGCGGTTTTTCTTCTGAAAAAGTTTTTTGAAAAATTTTTGCCAAATCCCTTGACAATTTCCCGCTCTGTGTTATTGTATTAATCAGTTAGTACAATAATACAAAAGGAGGGATAAGGATGCCCTGGGATTTCCGACCTGATATCCCCATTTACACTCAGCTCATCGACCAGATCCAGCGGCAGATGGTCACCGGCCAGTTGGCACCGGGAGATCGCCTACCCTCGGTCCGGGACCTGGCCACACAGGCGGGGGTCAACCCCAACACCATGCAGCGGGCCCTGACGGAGCTGGAGCGTCGATCCCTGGTCTACAGCCAGCGGACCTCCGGCCGCTTCGTCACCGAGGACGGCACCGTCATCCAAAAGCTGAAGGAGGACACGGCCCGCACCCAGGTGCGCGACTTCCTGGCCGGGATGGCGCAGCTGGGCCTGACCCTGGATGAAATTCTTACCCTGATCCAAACGGAAGGAGAACCGATATGAGTATTTTAGAATGCCGTGGGCTGGTGAAACGCTTCGGCGCCACCCCCGCCCTGTCCGGGGTGGACCTGACCATCCAGCCCGGCCGCATCGTAGGCCTGCTGGGGCCCAACGGCAGCGGAAAAAGCACCCTCATCAAGCTGGCCAACGGCCTGCTGGTCCCCACCGCCGGTGAAATTTTAGTGGACGGCAAAGCCCCCGGCCGGGAAAGTCACGCCGCCGTATCCTACCTGCCCGAGCGCAACAGCCTTCCCCTGTGGATGACCGTCCAACAGCTCCAGGACTTCTACACCGATTTCTTCCCCGACTTCCGTGCTGACCGGTGCCGGGACATGCTGGCCCGGCTGGAACTCCAGCCCGACATGAAGCTCAAGCATCTGTCCAAGGGCAACCGGGAGAAAGTCCAGCTGATCCTGGCTATGAGCCGGGATGCCAAACTCTACCTCCTGGATGAGCCCATCGGCGGCGTGGACCCCGCCGCACGAGACTACATTCTGGACACGATCATCCGCAACTACAACCCCGAAGCTTCCGTCATCATTTCCACCCACCTCATCGCCGACGTGGAGAACGTACTGGACGAGGTCGTATTCATCGACCGGGGCCAGATTTTCTTCCAGTCCTCTGTGGACCAGATTCGGGAGGAAAAAGGCAAGAGCGTGGACGCCCTGTTCCGGGAGGTATACAGATGTTAAGTAAACTGATGAAACACGAATTCCGGGCCACCGCCCGGCTTATGCTCCCCCTGTACCTGGTGGTCCTTCTGCTGGCAGTGGGCGCCAGAATCTCCGTCACCTGGCTGTTGGAGGCCTCCTTCGGCGTCCAGGCTATCGACTTCCTCCTGCACCTGCTTGGCGTCCTCCTGATGATCGGCTTCGGCGCCGGTCTGGTGGCCGCCGTCGTGGTGTCCGTAGTGATAATGATTCTGCGGTACCGATCCAATCTCTTGGGCGATGAGGGTTATGTGATGTTCACCCTACCCGTATCCACCCACCACCTGGTATGGTCCAAGCTTCTGGTCTCCACCGTCTGGTTCGCCGGGGCCGCCCTGGTGGATATCCTGGCCGTGGTGATCGTAGTGCTGAACAGCCATGTCTTCCAAAATCTTGGCTCCATTATCTCCGATGTCATAGCTAGCTTCAGCGCCTACTATGCCGCCAACGGCATCCTGCTTGTGATTGAGCTCCTGGTCCTGCTTGTGCTCAGCGCCTTCGCTCTCTGCCTGCAGTTCTATGCCCCCTTGTCCATCGGGCACAGCTTTGACAAGCACAAGATGCTCCTGTCTGTGGTCTTCTTCTTCGTCATCCAGACCGCCTCCCAGGTCGTCAGCAGCCTCCTTGTCGCCGGCAGCCTTGTGGTCGTTAATATCGGCGACCTGGCCAGCGGTCTGGCCCCCGCCATAACCCTCCACGGTACCCTGTGGGCCAGTATCCTGCTGTCCCTCCTTCTCTGTGTGGTGCTGTACATCATAAACCACCTGTTCCTGAGCCGTAAGCTCAATCTGGAGTGATACCCGCCATGGACCTTCAACTCATTCCCCTCCCCCAGGCGGACATTCCACAGTTCAAGCGGGATATGCAGCTCTCCTTTCAGATGGGTGCCCTGGCGGCATTCCCGGACCTCCGGGAGGAGATCCTGCCGGAGAGCCACATCGACCTGGCCTTGGCTGCCCCGGGAGCCAGAGCCTACGCCGCCTTGGTCGGCGGTGAAATGGTAGGCGGGGCCATCCTGGACCTGAACCCTGACACCGCCCGGGGCGAGCTGGCCTTCCTGTATGTCCGATACGGCGTCCAGAGCAAGGGCGTCGGCCAGGCCATCTGGTCCGGTATTGAGGCCCTGCATCCGGAAATCCGCCGGTGGGAGACCTGCACCCCCTACTTTGAGACCCGGAACATCCACTTCTACGTCAATCGGTGCGGCTTCCGTATTATCCGCTTCTACCACAAGGGCTTTCCTGACCCCCACATGGCTCAGATGCCCGATGACCTACCGGAAGAGGACTCCGGCTACTTCGACGGGATGTTCCTCTTTGAAAAAGTCCTGGAATGACCCCTGAGACAACAAAACCCGGCAGGCAAAGTCTGCCGGGTTTTGCTATGCCTAAAGGCACGAACAAAAATGGCGGGCAGAGGCTTTTTCAGACTCTGCCCGCCTGTTCTGTTTTTGTTTACCAACCGGCCCGGAAGGTGAACACATCGTCGCTGATGAGGCCCGCCTCATAGTCCAGCATGGCCTGGTGGATGATGTCAAATCCCTTCCGCAGGTTCTCCGGCTCAATGTTCAGCGGGGGCTGAATCCGCAGGATATACCCCGCCAGGGAGATGATGATGAGTCCAAGCTCGTAACAGCGGTAAAGAATCTTGTAGGCACCGTCATCGTCGTGGGTGCCGTCGGGCTTCAGGATTCCGATTCCCATGGACATCCCCACGCCGCGGGTGAAGCCCACGGTCCGGGGGTGCCTGGCCTTGAGCTCCTCGGCCAGCTCCTCCAGCAGGGCCACATTGTTCCCCAGGATGGTTTGGAATTCCTCGGTCTGGTAATAATCAAAGGCCGCAACACCCGCTGCGCAGGCGATAGCATTGCCACCCATGGTGAACAGGTGGGCGGGCGCGGGCAGACAGTCCATAATCTCTGTGCGGGCCATGAATGCCCCCAGGGTCAGGCTTGCACCCACAGACTTGCCCATGATGATACCGTCCGGGATAATGCCGTAGTGCTCAATGGCGAAAAACTTGCCCGACCGGTAAAAGCCCTGCTGGACCTCCTCGGAGATAAAGAGGATGCCGTTCTTTTGACATAGCTCGTACAGCTTCTTCATGAAGATGGGATGGGCGGGCAGGATGCCCCCGTCCCCCTGGACGGGCTCGATGACGATGGCCGCCACCTCGCTGGCAGGCAGGTAAGAGGCAAATGCCGTCTCCATCTGCTGCAGGCACTCCCGCTCCACTACGTCGTCGGGCTGGTCAACGCCGTAGAAGGGGAAGGCATAGATTTCCGGCAGGAAGGGCCCCATTTTCTCGTGAATCTTGGCGGTGCAGGTGGTCATAGTGGCCGACCCGTAGGTGTTGCCGTGGTAGCCGTTCAGGAAGACGATAATCTTCTGTCGACCGGTATAGGCCCGTGCGAACTTCACAGCGGCGTCGTTGCCGTCGGACCCACAGTTGCCAAAGGCCACCTTGGCGGGCACCCCGCCGGGATAGACGGAAACCAGCCGCTCGGCGTAGGCCACGGTCTTCTCATTATAGATATAGGCCGCGGTATACTGGGTGTACTTCTCCAGCTGGTCCTTGATGGCCTCGTTGATGATGGCGTTTGCACTTCCCAGATTCAGGGAAGATGCACTGGTCAGAAAGTCAATATATTCATTGCCATCCTCATCGGTCAGGATGCTTCCTTTGCCGCTGGCGATGGCCATGGGATAGTAAGACAGATGCTGGCAGGGGGCAATGACTTTTTTGTCCCGCTCGACCACTTCCAGGCAACGCTCTGTTTTCATGGTACGTTTCTCCCTTTCACTCTTTCTTGTGTTGGGCTATTCCATTGTTTCAGTATAGTGAACAGGCACATAAAAAGCAAGCCCTTTCTGCCCGCCGCCCAAGAAAAGAGCCCGGGGGACGGCATGCGTCTCCCGGGCGTAAAATGTTTTATCTTTCAGGCTCACATCACCAAAATGAGACCCCGCTTCATGGCATAGAACGTGGTAAGGCCCCGGCAGTCAAAGATCTCCACGGACTTCACCGGCATAGACTGAAGAATCTGCTCCTTCAGTTTTTTCGCTCCCTCCAGGTTTTTACAGTGGGAAATGATGACCTCAGCCCCGGCACAGTTCTTGAACTTCTCCATTTGGCTCACCATGTTGCGGAATGTCCGCTTCTCCCCCCGGGCCTTATCGACCACTCGGATGGTCCCCTCTGGAGAAGCATCCGCTATGACATGGATGCCCAGCGTCTGCAGGAACGACCCCAGCAGCGGCTTCATCCGGCCGTTTTTCACCAGGTTGTCGAAGCACTCTAGGGTGAACAGGGTGTACTGATGGGCCACACAGGTCTGGAGCTGACTGCAGATGTCGTCAAAGTCCTCGTTACCGCTCTCCAGCAGTTCCACGGTTTTCCGGGTCAGCAGGACCAGGGATCCGGAGGTAGAGCAGCTGTCCAGCACAAAGATCTTCTTCTCAGGGTATTGCTCCAGAACCATGCTCCGGGCAGCCACTGCAGATGCATAGGTTCCGGAAAGGTTACTGGAAATGGTGAAGCACAGGGTGTAGTCCGCCTCCATAAAGGCCTCCGCAAAAGCGGCCGG
>JABUSR010000081.1 GCA_021442645.1 Ruminiclostridium sp. | reverse complement strand
ATCCACACCGCCCGGTCCGGTGCAGAGGCCATCCGGGCCATCACCACCCTGTGGCCGGATGTCGTCTTTATGGATCACATGATGCCCGACATGGACGGCGTGGAGGCCACCCGCCGCATCCGGGACATGGGCAGGAAGAACCCCTATTTTACGGTCCTTCCCATCGTGGCTCTGACGGCCAACGCCATGAAGGGCATGAAGGAATTCTTCCTGAGTCACGGCTTTACCGATTACATTTCCAAGCCCATCGAGCTGGACTACCTGGACGACATCCTGGTGGAGTGGATCCCTCAGGAGAAGCAGCAGGCCCCCGTCCGAACAGATTCGGCCCGGTCCGTCTCTTCCGCCCAACGGCCTAATCTGCCCGACCTGAAGGGCATCGACACCGCCCAGGGCATGAGCTTCTGCGGCACCCCGGAGGTCTACTGCAAGACCCTCCGGCTGTTCCGGGATCAAATCCCCGGGAAGCTCCGCCAGATCCGGGGCGCTTTCGAGACAGAGTCCTGGTCGGACTACATCATCGAGGTCCACAGCCTCAAGAGCGGGGCCCGGTGGATTGGTGCCATGACCCTGGGCGACCAGGCGGAGCGGCTGGAGATGGCCGCCCGTGCAGGAGAGCTGGACCAGGTTCGGGAGGAAACGCCCCTCCTGCTGACAGCCTATCAGGCCCTCCAGGCCACCCTAGCCGGGGCAGACCTGGCAGAACGATAAAGACAGAAAAGATGCTCCCTCAAACGGAGGGAGCATCTTCGTGTCAGTTTCGTTTCCTGGATGGGTTCACCCCAGGGCCTTGCCCAGAGCCGCACCTGCGATGCAGAGGGCCAGACTCAGGGCAGCATAGAGGGCAAACAGGCCCATACGCCCCTCCTCCAGCAGGGTCAGGGACTCCAAGGAGAAGGTGGAAAAGGTTGTGAATCCCCCGCAGAAGCCAACCTTCAGCAGTAGAACCAGGTTGGGATCCATCCCCTGGGGGCTGCCCGCCCGCTGGGCAATGAACCCGATGCACAGGGAGCCCAGAAAATTGATGAGGAGGGTCGCCAGAGGAAACGCCCCACACCGCAGGAGGGGGATCAGCCCCACCAGATAGCGGCAGACCGCGCCGGCGCCACCGCCCACGGCCACGAACAGACAGCTGGATAACATGGAGCCTCCCTCCCCCGCCGGAATAGCGGAGCGTGTTTTCTTCTGCCGTGAGGATAGCACGGCCCCCCGCTTTTGTCAATCCGGGCGGCATTTCCTTCTGTCCAAATGTAAAAAACCCTTGAACTTAAAGGGAAAATATTGCTTTTTATTCCATATGGGTGTAGTATAGTAAGATACTGGATTTTTCCCGGTCGCTGACCGGAATACGATACACGCGGAGGTGTACTATGAACATACCCTATGCGCATTATCAGGAGAGCGCAGATTTCCTGCGCACCAAGCTGGGCGGCTTCACCCCCCGGGTGGCCATGGTCCTGGGCTCCGGCCTGGGTTACCTGGGCGACCTGGTAGAGTCCCCCATCATCGTCCCCTACGGGGAGATTCCCCATTTCAAGCACTCCACTGCCCCCGGGCACAAGGGTCAGCTGGTCTTCGGCACCCTGGCCGGGAAGCCCGTGGCTGTGATGCAGGGCCGCATCCATCACTATGAGGGCTATTCCTATGAGGAGGTCAGCTACGCCATCCGCGTCCTGCGGCTGCTGGGCTGCTCCACCCTCTTCGTCACCAACGCCGCCGGCGGTGTCAACTGGAACTTCCGGCCCGGTGACCTGATGCTCATCACGGACCAGATTAAGCTCTTCCTGGAGTCCCCCCTTCGGGGCGAGAACCTGCCGGAGTTCGGTCCCCGGTTCCCTGACTCCAGTTACCTCTACACCCCTGCCCTCCAGGAGCTGGCCCGCCGCCAGGCCCGGAAGCTGGATCTGCCCCTGAAAGAAGGCGTCTACATGTACTTCCCCGGCCCCCAGTACGAGACCCCTGCCGAGATCCGCATGGCCCGGAATCTGGGCGGTGACACGGTGGGCATGTCCACCGTCCCCGAGGTCATCGTTGCCGCCCACTGCGGCATGGATGTCCTGGGCTTCTCCCTGGTAACCAACATGGCCGCCGGGGTCCTGCCCCAGCCCCTTTCCGAGCAGGAGGTCCTGGACGCCGCCGAGGCCGCCAAGGGGAAGTTCTCCTCCCTGGTGCTGGCCTGCCTGGAAGGGCTGTAAGGTGAACACATGAAGACATTACTGCACAACTGCCGGGCCCTCCTTATGGACGAGGCCGAGACCCTACTGAACAACGCCTTCGTGGTGGTAGAGGATGAGACCATCCTCTCCGTGGGCACCCAGCGGCCCGAAGGCCCCTTTGACCGGGAGATCGACGGCCGCGGCAACCTGCTGATGCCCGGTCTGGTGAACGCTCATACCCACATCCCTATGACCCTCCTGCGGGGCTACGGGGGCGGCTGTGATCTGCAAACCTGGCTGAACCAGTGGATCTTCCCCGCCGAAGCTAAGCTGGACGACCGAGCGGTAGCTGCCGGCACCGGCCTGGGTCTGGCCGAGATGATTGCCAACGGCACCACCGCCATCGCCGATATGTATATGCACACCCCTGCCATCGCCAAGGCCGTGTTCGACGCCGGCCTCAGCGCCAACCTGTCTGTGGGTGGGGTGTACTTCGGTGCGCCTGAGGACTTCTCCCCTGAGACTTGTGGGGACTGCAGCAACCAGATCCGCCTCACCGAGGAGTGGCACGGGGCCGGAAACGGCCAGATCCTGGTGGACGCCTCCATCCACGGGGAGTACACCTCCAACGCCCCCCTGTGGCAGTGGATGGCCGACTACGCCCGGGACAAGGGGCTGGGCCTTCACATCCATGTGTCAGAGACCCAGGCCGAGCACCAGGCCAGCCTGGACCGCCACGGCGCCACCCCTATCCGGGCCCTGGACTGCTTCGGCGTCTGGGATATCCGGGCCATCGCCGCCCACTGCGTCTGGACCACCCCCGAGGATTGGGCCATCATGGCCGAGAAGGGCATCGCCTGCGCCCACAACCCGGTGTCCAACCTGAAGCTTGGTTCCGGTGTTGCCCCCATCCCGGATATGCTCCGGGCCGGGGTGACCGTAGCCCTGGGCACCGACGGTGTGGCCTCCAACAACGCCACCGACCTCTTCGGCGAGATGAAATTTGCCGCTACCATTCACCCCGGCGTCCGCCGGGACCCCCTGGCCATCCGGCCCATGGATGTCCTGCGGATGGCCACCTGCGACGGAGCCAAGGCCCTGGGCCGCAAGGCCGGGCGCATTCAGCCGGGTTATATCGCCGACCTCATTCTGGTGGACTTCCACCGCCCCAACCTGACCCCCTGCCACAGTGCGGCCGATAACCTGGTCTACTCCGCTACCGGCCGGGACGTGGTAATGACTATGGCCCGCGGCAAGGTCTTATACAAAGACGGAATCTTCTTTACCCTGGACCTGGAGCGCATCCGCCGCGAGGTAGAGACCTATGCCCTGCCCCTGATTTTCGGATAATCCCTGGAGGACAGTACCCTTGAAAGAATCATCCAAAAACACCTTTTTCGGCGGGGCCGCCACCTTGGCCGCCGGGATTATCATCGTAAAGCTCATCGGCGCCCTCTATAAGATCCCTCTGGGCCGCATCCTGGGCGACGTGGGCTTCGGCCACTTCAATAACGCCTACTCGGTGTTCAACCTCCTCCTGATGGTCTCCACCGCCGGTCTGCCGGTGGCCATGTCCAAGACCATCTCCGAGGCCAACGCCCTGGGAAAACGGAATCAGGTCAACCGGGTCTTCCGGGTCTGCCTGGTGACCTTTGTCATCCTGGGCACCGTCACCACCGCCATCATGCTCTTCGGTGCCCAAGGTCTGGCCAATCTCCAGGGCGACAGCATGGCCGCCCCGGCCATCCGGGCCATGGCCCTCACCGCCTTCTTCCTGTGCACCGTCTCCGCCTACCGGGGCTTCGCCCAGGGCCATTCCGACATGGTCCCCACAGCAGTCTCCCAAGTCATCGAAGCTGTCGCCAAGCTGGTTGTGGGCCTCATTCTGGCCTGGTACCT
Source organism: Ruminiclostridium sp. (assembly GCA_021442645.1). GTDB lineage: Bacteria > Bacillota > Clostridia > Oscillospirales > Oscillospiraceae > Evtepia. The sequence continues at coordinate 10,130 of JABUSR010000081.1, read as the reverse complement.
GCTCCGCCTGGGCTTTGGCAGTGAGATTGCTGCAGCGGGTGCCATCGGCGGTGTGGCCGCCGGCAGTGCCGTCTCCCTGGTCTACCTGATGGTCCGCCACCATCGGCGGAACCGGCCCGCCAAAGCCCTCAGTGATGACAGGCCCCAGGCCGTCGGCAGCATCCTGAAGACCCTGCTGGTCATCGCCGTGCCCATCACCCTGAGTTCTTCCGTGGTGCCCATCACCACCTACATCGACACCATCCAGGTCCAGAACCTCCTCCAGAGTGCTCTGGCCTACAGCGAGGAGATGGCCGTCAGCCTCTACGGCTCCTACCAGAAAGCCGTGGCCATCTACAACCTGCCTTCCTCCTTCATGGTCTCCCTCACCGCCTGCATCGTGCCGGCCGTCTCCGCCGCCCTCACTACGAAGGACCAGGTGGGCGCCGGTAAGGTCGCTGAGTCCGCCCTCCGTGTAGGTGCCATGCTGGCCATTCCCGCCGGTGTGGGTCTGGCCGTCCTCAGCGGTCCTGTGATCCAGCTCCTCTTCCCCGAGACCAACCAGGAGGTCTCCTCCGCCTGCATGCTCATTCTGGGCATCGCCTCCATCTTCGTCTGCATCATGCTCCTGTGCAATGCCATCCTCCAGGCCAACGGCCGGGCCGCCCTGCCCATCTGGTTCATCGCCATCGGCAGCGTGCTGAAGCTCCTTGTGAACTTCTTCCTGGTCCAGCAGCCCGCCTTCGGCATCAAGGGCGCCCCCATCGGCACCCTAATTTGCTTTGCCTTGGTAGCTGTGCTGGAGTTGGCCGCCATCCGGCGGGTCACACCCCATCCCCCCAAGTACAGCAGGGTCTTTGTCAAGCCCCTCATCGCCTCCCTGGCTATGGGGGCCGCTGTCTGGGTTGCCTATAGCTTTGCCGCTCGGTTCATGGGCAACACCCTCAGCTGCGGCATCGCCATTCTGGCAGGCGTAGTGGTCTACGGCATCCTTGTCATTCTGCTCAAGGTTGTGAACCGAGATGACCTGTCTCTGATGCCCAAGGGCGATAAAATCGCAAAACTCCTGCGAATTCAGTGAGTTTTACGACATAAAAAAAGCTGAGAAACAAAGAAAATACCAACAAAACCCCCACAGGTACTTGTGGGAAAGGAAATCCTATGATAAATTTTGAATACAAACCATCCTATTCCGTGGAGGACCTGCGGGAAATCGTCCGCATCCTCCGAGCCCCCGGAGGTTGCCCCTGGGACATAGAGCAAACCCACGAAAGCATCCGGCGCAACTTCATTGAGGAAGCCTACGAGGTCGCCGAGGCCATAGACGAGGGCAGCCCTGACCACCTTCGGGAGGAACTGGGGGACGTCCTCCTCCAGGTCCTCTTCCACGCCTCCATCGAGGAGGATGCCGGTCGGTTCAACCTAGACGACGTGGCCGACGGGATCTGCAAAAAGCTCATTTTCCGGCACCCCCATGTTTTTTCTCAGGACTCCGCCGACACGGTGGATCAGGTCCTGGTGAACTGGGAGGAACTGAAGCGCCGGGAGAAGGGGCAGGCCACCCACACCGATACCCTGAACAGCGTAGCGCGGAGCCTGCCCGGCCTGTGGCGGGCGGAAAAACTCCAGGCCAAGGCCGCCAAGGCCGGCTTCGAGTGGCCCAACGTGGGCGCTGCCATGGACAAGCTGGAGGAGGAGCTGGGCGAGCTGCAGGAAGCCATCGCTCAAAACTCCAACATCAAGGAGGAACTGGGGGATTTGTTATTCGCAGCAGTGAAAATTGCCCGGTTTTTCCACATCGACCCCGAGGAAGCCCTGGAGGGCACTTGTGAAAAGTTCATTCGTCGGTTCTCCGGCGTGGAGGCGGCTGTGACCGCCCAGGGCAGGTCTATGGGGGACCTGCCGGTAGATGAGCTCATGGTTCTCTGGAACCGAGAGAAATCCCCAAAAACAGAGGAATAAACGGAAGAAACTTATTTTACAGAAGAAAGGGACATTACCATGAACAAAACCGAACTGATCCAGAGCGTAGCCGAAGAGACCGGCTTCTCCCGCAAGAACGTCGAAATCGGCCTCAACGTCGCCATCAACCTGATCACCAAGGCTCTTGCCGAGCAGGAAAAGGTCCAGCTTGTGGGCTTTGGCTCCTTCGAAACCAAGGTCCGCGCTGAGCGCATGGGCCGCAACCCCAAGACCGGCGAGGATATCCCCATCCCTGCCAGCAAGGTCCCCGCTTTCAAGGCCGGCAAGGCCCTGAAAGACGCCGTAGACGGCTGAGCTGCAGCCTATCCTACCACCCGCTGGGCAGTGCTCAGCGGGTGGTTTTTTCGTGTTCTGCAGGCCGTCAGAACCAGGGCCGCCCAGGCACCACCCTCCCCCCCAAAGGAAAAAACAGACCTGTGTCCAAAGGCACAGGTCTGTTTTTTCATAGATTGCAATTTCACGGCGTCCTATCTCTCAGATTTCCTTGTACATCAGGGCAGCGTTTTCCTTGCCCTTCATCTCCGTCACCGACAAGACCTCTACCGAAACAGTGCGGGTACCGAAGCGGATTTCCAGCTTATCCCCTACCTTCACCTCATAGGAAGCCTTCACCACCCGGCCATTGACCGAGATACGCTCATTGTCGCAAGCCTCATTGGCTACGGTACGGCGCTTGATGAGGCGGGATACCTTCAGCCATTTATCCAGTCGCATTCTTTCCTCTCCTTTCCGTCAGTGCACAACGCCGATGTGCTGGAAGGGGAAAATGACGCACACCACCTTGCCCAGCACATAGCGCTCATCTACCACGCCCAGGTCTGCGTGGCGGCTGTCGGAAGAGGCATTGCGGTTATCGCCCATCACGAAGATAGAGCCCTCCGGCACATTCCAGTAAGTCCCCTGTTCGTAGGCACTGCCGGGCGTTCGCATGGTCTCGGCAATGTAGGGCTCATCAAGGGCCACCCCGTCTACATAGACGGTACCGGTGTCATAGTTAATCTCCACGGTCTGCCCGCCCACGGCGATGACTCGCTTCACGATGGGGAAGTGAATCTCGGCAAAGTCCTTGTGGAGGACCACTACATCTCCCTGCTGGGGGTGATAGCCTGCACACCGAAGGAGGAGCATATCCTGATCCTCCAGGGTGGGAACCATAGAGGACCCCTCCACGCCAACCACGCGGCCTAAAAAGGTAAAGCACACGATGAGGATGCCCAGAGCCACGCAGAGAGCCTGGAGCCAACCATAACAATCCTCGGCAAAGGTCGTCTTCTGTTTCTTTTTTCCGTCCTCCGGCTGTATGTCCGCCTGGGGAGTGGGGACAGCCTCCACCGGTCCCGGCTTTGAATCCTCGGGCTGCAGTACCTCCCGGGGCTCGTTCGATTCAGACATGGGTATGACCTCCTTTGGGTCTTGGGTTCAGGGTAATATTATACCTGCTTTGTCCCGGCTTGGCAACCTTCAATCGCCGATAGGGCTCAGGCGCCCGTCAGTTTTCGTATGGCGACTCCCTTCCGGCCCGTCAGCAGTCGGAACTCACGGCGTTGGCAGGTGAAGAGAATCACCTGGCGACGCGAGGCCAGCTCCAGCAACGTCTCCGACGCCAGCTCCATCCGGGTGTCGTCCATGGCGAGCAGGGCATCGTCCAGAATCAGCGGCACCTCATCAGGTTCCGGCAGGACCAGGTCTGCCACGGCCAGGCGCAGGGCCAGGTAGAGCAAGTCTGTGGTCCCTTTACTCAGATAGGCCAGGGGCTGGAGTGCCAACTCACCCTCCTCCTGGACGGTGATCTCCATATCCCGGGTCAGATCCACCCGGGTGTACCGCCCCTCCGTGAGTCGGGCAAAATACTCCCCGGCCCGGTGGCTGAGTTCCGGGGAGAATCGGGCGTGGAGGCGGGCGTTGGCCTCTTCCATAGCTTCCAGTGCCATATCCAGAGCCTCATAGTCTGTCTGGAGCATGGCTTTCTGCTCCCGGATGCTGTCCAGCTTGGCGTCCACGATTACCGGGTCACCTAAGGTGTCCAGCTGCCCCTGAAGGTTGGCCTGCTCCTGTCGGGCAATGTTCAGGGACTCCCGGCAGGCCTCGGCCTCCGGGGGATGATACGGGGAGACTTCCCCCTGGCGACTGACCGCGTCGAAGTATTTCTGGGCCTGGTTCTCCTGTACCACAGCCTCTTTCCATTCCCGGGCCTGGTGGTCCCGGTGGATGATTTCCCCGGTGAGCATGCTCAGCGTTCTCCTGCCTCGTCGGTCAGAGACGGATTTAACAATGGAAAACAGAATCACAAGCACCCAAATGCCCCCCGCCACCCCGGCGCAGACGGGCCAGGACAGCATGGGAATGGACAGCGGAATCCCCTCAGCCAAAAGCCGGGGAATCAAAAAGAGGACACCGCAGACCAGAGTCACCAGGACGGCCAGGACCACAAAGCCGGTCATGCGCCGCTTACGGACCTTCATCTCGTGCCGGATCTCTTCCTGCTCTTTCTCCATATCCCGGTCTTCCTCGCGGCCTGCGCCCGCTTCCTCCAGTGCCTGGACCCGGTCCCGGGCGGCCTCCAGGGAGGCAGTGGCCTCGGCCATTCTCTGCTGGCCCACCAGACGGAACTGTCGCTCCTCCTCTTCCAAGCGGCTGTCCCAGTTCTCCTTCTGCTCCTGCAGGGCGTCCGCCCGACCTTTGACCTCCTCCAGGGTGCGGCGCAGGTAGGCGGTACGGGTCTGGGTATCCAGCAGGGTCTGCTCTTCCCCCTCCAGTTGGGGCAAAAGGCCTGTCTTGTGATAACGGCGGCGGCGCTTCCAGTTCCGTAGGCACTGGTCAGCCTCGGACCAGGACACGCCCTCCTCGCCGGAGGACACCAGGGCGGCAATCCGCCGCTCCAGCTCCTGGCTCTGGGTCACGGCCAGGCCGGTCTGACGCAGGAAAACCGACCGGTCAAAGACCTCCCGGCTGACTCCAGTGAGCACTTCACCCAGGTTTTCTCCTGTGAGTCCGGGCACCGGCTGCCGGCTATCCCGGTCGACGGCAGAGAAATCCCCCATAGGAACCCCTCCTGCGGAGGTCCTTCGGACCTCCAGGGTGCGCTCCCCCCATTGGCAGAGCATAACCCCCTCCATAGGTGCCCCACTCCAGGGGCGGTATCGGTTTTTCTCCGCGGGGGCGCCCTTTTTGTCCCGCTGGTGAGTATCCAGCCCGTAGAGCATGGTCCGCAGGAAGGCGCACCAAGTAGACTTGCCTGCGCCATTGGGGGCTCCTACCAGGTTGAACCCATCGCCAAAGGTCAGAGTCTCGTTTTCGAGGCACCCGAAGGTAGCCGTAAGCTGCAGCAGTTTCATCGGGGTTCCTCCCTTCCCTCCAGGGCGGCCAGGCCAAAGCGGACTGCCCGCTCCATCACCATGCGCTCCTCCCGGGAAGCCTTCTCCATCCGCTGCGCCATGATACGCAGGAAAATCCCGGCGAGGGTATCCTCCTCCGCCCGCTTCCAGATGTTCCGGCTCAGAGATGTCTCATCCCGCAGGCCGGCGCTGTAAAAATAACTGGAGGCCAGCGCAGTGAGGGCCGTGAGCTCCGGTTCGTCCTCCGGGTCCCGCTCCCCCATCAGGGTTATCCGCACAATGTCCGCAGGATCCCCATCTGCCATGAGGTCCTTCAGTGCCAGGACAGGATCCCGGCCGCTGATGTCCAGTTGGTGGGTCAGGTACCGGCGCTTTGCCAGAGGGATGAACTCAAGCCCCACCTGTCTCTCGTCTATCCGGCCCAGGTAGACGCCCTTCTCCCCGGTCTCATCAAAACCACGGCCCTCAGGACATCCCGGCCAGGCATACCAAGTCTTTCCAGCTTTCTGCAGGCCACTGGCCTTGTGGACATGGCCCAGGGCTAGGTAGTCCAGGTCGGAATCAGCAATCTGCTGCTGAGAGATGGGGCCGTATCGGCTGTTGGGGGCGGACAGGTCCCCGTGGAAACAGCCGAACCGGACCATGCCCCGGTCGGCAGCCCGGAATCCCTCCAAAGGGCTGTCCATCCGATAGGCAGAGAGGAAAGCACTGCCGTAGACCTCCACCCCCAAGCTGGGCAGACGGACCAGTTGGGGTATCGGGGACGTGAAAATATGGACATGCCGGGGCCAGGCCAGTTTCCGATAAGGGGAGTCCTTCCCATAGGGATCGTGATTGCCGGGAGCCACAAAGACTTCCGCCTCTATCTCCTCCAGGGTCTGATAGAGAATCTGGATGGTCTCCGGCCAGACGCGTCGGCTGTCAAAGATGTCTCCGCACAGGAAAATCAAATCTGCCCGTGCATCCCGGGCGGTCTGTGCCAGCCGGGGCAGAAGCTGCCGCGCCTCGTCCCGCCGTTCTGCCGCTTGCTCAGGAGAGAGCGCGGAGAAGGGCGAGTCCAGGTGGAGGTCAGCGGCGTGCAGAAAAGTCAGCATAAGCTCCTCCTCTTAAAAATTCAGTCGAAGGCGTCACAGCGGGTAACGCTGACGCACCGTTTGGCAGCCGTGTCGATAGAAAAAAGCACGGCATTTACCTTGCCGGGACCGGGGGCCGCTTCATACCGGCGGGGAAGTCCCCCCAGGAAACGGCTGATGGAGTTCTCCGGCTTCACACCCAGAACAGACAGGGCGGGACCAGTCATACCCACGTCGGTGATAAATCCGGTACCCTTGGGAAGCACCTGCCCGTCAGCGGTGGGCACATGGGTGTGGGTTCCCCACACTGCTTGGACCCTGCCATCCAAGTACCAGCCCATAGCTCCCTTCTCACTGGTGGCCTCGGCGTGGAAGTCCACCAGAACGATGTCGGCCCCGGCCAGTTCCCCGGCCAGCAGGTTATCAGCCATTCGGAAGGGAGAGGACAGGTGGCAGTCCAGCTCAAAGCGGCCCATGAGATTCAGCACCCCGATCTTCAGGCCCCTGGGACCGTCGAAGATCCCAAAACCCCGGCCGGGCAGTTCGGGGGCAAAGTTTGCAGGCCGCAGGATATAGGGATTATCCTCCAGGTAATCGGTGATTTGAAGCTTGCCCCAGGTGTGGTTGCCCAGCGTGATAACGTCGGCCCCGGCGTCGAAAATCTCCTCTCCGTGGCGGGGCAGAAGACCCAGCCCTGCAGCGTTTTCCCCGTTGACCACAGTGAAGTGGACCTCGTGCTGTTTTTTCAGGGCACGCAGGTGGCGCCGTAGACTGTCCAGCCCGATGTCAGAGGCCACGTCCCCCACAGCCAGTACGTTCAATAGCATGGATATCCCTCCCGGGAAATATAGTCTTCTCTTATTATATGACATTTTCGGAAAAACAAAAAGACACAGAGGCAAAGTTCTTTAAATTTTTTCCGTCCAGCCTATGCTTCCCCGGGGATCCTTACCAAAAAAGCCCCCGGAATCCGCCACGGAGGTTTCCGCAGAGTCCCCGGAGACAGAAAAGCACCTGCCGATGGTCCCGGCAGGCGCCTTTCTGGATTTTACAGGTTGTGAGCCGCGCTTACCGAGCGGCCACCAGCTTTTTCAGGCCCCGGGCCAGGCCCTCCACCGTAAGCTGGTACATATCCACAGTGTTGCGAATCATCTCGATGGTCTGATATCCGTAGTCATACTCCCACATGGCCTCGGGGATGGGGTTGAACCACACCATCTTCTCAAAGCGGTTATGGAACCGGTTTAGCCAGGTCAGGCCGGTCTCCTGGTTATAACGACTGTACCAGCTGCTGCCGCCAATCCAGGTCAGCTCCGTGGGTGCCATGGAGGCGTCTCCCACCACGATGACCTTGTACTCTCGGCTGAGGTTGTTGATGACCCACTGGGTCTGCACCGCATTCTCATAGAAACAGCGGGGGTCGGTATACAGCTCAGAGTACCAGATGTTATGGAAGTAATAGATCTTCAGATCCTTAAAATTGTTGGCCTTGTTCACCGCCTGGAAGAGCTGACTGCACAGACGGGCATAGGGATTCATGGAGCCGCCGGAGTCAAAGAGGACCATGACCTTAATATCATTGGTCCGGGGACGGTCGAACTCCAGCTGAAGATACCCGGCGTTGTTGCAGGTCTCCTCGATGGTCCGGTCCAGGTTAAGCACATCCATGGGACCATCCTGACGGGTAGTCATCTGTCGCAAGCGGCGGAAAGCCAGCTGGAAGGACCGCTGGTCCAGGATGTTGTCCTCTCGGAAGTCCCGGAATTCCCGCTCCCCGGCCACCTGGAGGGCGTGGCGGTGTCGGCCCTCACCCCCCACACGGATGCCGGTGGCCGCATAGCCCGAGTGTCCCATGGTGGAGGTGCCGCCGGTACCCACCCAGTACTGGCCGCCGTCGTGGCGCTCGTGCTGTTCCTTGAGCCGCTCCTCCAGCATCTGGCGGAGTTTTTCCAGGTCGTAGCGGGTGCGGGCATCCACCTCGTCCTTGTCGTATTTCTTCATGTTTTTGGGGTCATGGAGCCAGTCCATGAGCTCGTTGGGGATATCCTCTATGTGCTGGATCCGCTCGAAGTACTCCAGGAAGATCTCATCGAACTTGTCAAAATCTGCCTCGGTCTTCACCAGGACAGCCCGGCATACATAATAAAACTCCAGCAGGCTGTTCCTACACAGGCCCCGTTCCAAAGCCTCCATGAGGGAGAGCCATTCATTCATGGACACCTTCAGACCCCGGGCGCGCAGAAGATAGAAAAAATCAGTAAACACAGTGTCTCCTCTTTCTTTGCATCGGGCTGCCTCCCCGACGGGAGGCAGGGTCAGTCAATCCCGTCTAACGAGAAGTCCGGCTTACCAGCGGTAGCCGTTCTTCACCCGGGTCTTAGCACTCTTCACAGCGGTGAGGTCCTCTGTCTTCTTCAGCAGGATGCCGGCGTAGGGCAGTTCCTCCTCGATCTTGTCCGGGTCCACGCCGCCGATCCGGAGAGCCTGGAGCCAGTCCAGCAGTTCGGAGGTAGAGGGCTTCTTGGATACGGTGGGCAGGTCTCGGACCTGATAGAAAGCCCGCATGGCCATCTCCAGCAGGTGGTCCTCGATGTTGTCATAGTGGGCGTGGACGATGTCAGTCATCATAGCCTGGTTGGGGAAGGCAATGTAGTGGAAGATGCACCGGCGCAGGAAGGCGTCAGGCAGCTCTTTCTCTGCGTTGGAGGTGATGATGACGATGGGGCGCTGCTTGGCGGTGATAGTCTCCTTGGTCTCGGGGATGTAGAACTCCATCCGGTCCAGCTCCCACAGCAGGTCGTTGGGGAACTCCAGGTCGGCCTTGTCAATCTCGTCAATGAGCAGGACCACCTGCTCCTCTGCAGAGAAAGCCTCTCCCAGTTTGCCCAGCTTGATATACTTCTTGATGTCGTCCACCCCTTCACCGCCGAACTGGCTGTCGTAGAGGCGCTGGACGGTATCATAGACATAGAGGCCGTCCTGAGCCTTGGTGGTGGACTTGATATTCCAGATGATGAGCTTCTTGTTCAGTGCCTCGCTAATCGCCTGGGCCAACTGGGTCTTGCCGGTGCCGGGTTCTCCCTTGATGAGCAAAGGCTTCTGGAGGGCAATGGAAATATTGACGATACGCAGCAGGTCGGAGGAGACCACATAATTGCTGCTTCCCTTGAATTCTTGCATGGTATGACATCCTTTCCCTATATGTGGTGTGGGGCACGCCGGACAAAACTCTCTTTTCCGGTGAAACAATAATGGTTTATTATAACATAAACAAAAAGGAAAGTCATGGTTTTTTCCTGCCCTGCGAAATATTTTCCTGAAATCTCCTTCTTTGTTTTATTCTCAGCTGCTCCTTTCCTCCTAGAAAAGCGATTTCTCTGCTTTCCCCCTTGAAGAAAAAGCATGGCCTCCGAGGAGGCCATGCCAAAAACCTGTGTTCTGTTGGCGCAGTTTGCCGGTATCACTTCTTCCCCCGGGTGCGGACGGCTTTCAGCAGCTGGATGACCAGCATACTCCCCAGGGCCAGGCCGGGAATGGCCAGCAGCATGGGTAGCGGCAGGTAAGCTGCCTGCATCAGCCCTGCTAACAGGGGGATTAACAGGACGGCGAAGAGAAAAACGGTACCAACCAGGAAGGCTCCCAGCAGAGCGGGATTGTTCCAGAAAGTCTTTTTGAAGAGGACGGGCTCAGCCGTTTTACAGTTGAACCCATGGAACAGGCGGGAGAGGCAGAGGGTGGCAAAGGCCATGGTCATACCCTC
>JABUSR010000201.1 GCA_021442645.1 Ruminiclostridium sp. | reverse complement strand
TACCGCCAAAGGGATTGTCCCAGAAGCTGCCTTTATTGCCACCATCTTTTTTTGCCATCGGAAGCTCTCCTTTCGATTTTCTATTTTATGCGACATTCAGTCATTCATAAAGGCATCAAATTCCTCAATGCGGTCAATCCATTCCAGCTCTTTTTCCCTCTTGGCTTTACTGTCGAGAACGTCCGCTTTAGGATTGCGTTTCAGGATTTCTGCTTTCATCATCAGTGAACCTGCAGAGGTTAGAAAGCAATTCAAAGTCCTTTTTCTTGATATTATTCCATTCAAAGCGAGAGCCGGCAATATCACCGATAATTGCACCTATCATCGTGCGGTTCCTCCACAATTATCAAAATTGCAATTTATTTACAAGTCGAATGATGTGCCTTTTGGCGTTTTGGCACATGGCAGATAGATATAATTTAACATTATGCATTATATACTACAATAAAAATGATTTCAAGTTATGCACATTTCTCAGGTACTTACTATTTTGAGTATCTTGTGGGCGTTGGGACAAAAAAAGCACAGGCCTTCCGACCTGTGCTTTCATGTATGTATTCAGGGATTCTCCGCAAAGTACGCCCGGGTCTGGTCTGCGTTGCGGTAGACCTCGGCCCGCAGGGCGTCGAAGGAGGGGAACTTCCGCTCCGGGCGGATATATTGGTAGAACTCCATCTGGATCTTCTGGCCGTAGAGGTCGCCGTTGAAGTCCAGGATGAAGCCCTCAATGGTCAGGTGGTTGCCGTCGTCCACAGTGGGGCGGGTGCCCACGTTGGTCACGGCGATGTGGGTGTCGCCGTTCTCCAGGATGACCTTGGTGGCATAGACACCCTTGGCGGGGGGCAGCACGTGCTCCTTCAGCTTCAGGTTCACCGTGGGGAAGCCCAGGGTAGAGCCCAGCTTCTTCCCGTGGGAGACCACGTCGCTCAGGGTGTAGGGGTGGCCCAGGAAGCGGTTGGCCCGCTCGATGTTGCCCTCGGCGATGAGCTCCCGGATGTAAGTGGAGGAGATGATGATGTTGTCCAGCTCCACCTTGGGGATGATGTCACAGCCGATGCCCAGCTCCTTGCAGGCCTGCTGCAGCTTCTCGGGGTTGCCCTCGCCCTTGAAGCCGAAGTGGTAGTCGTGCCCGGCCACCAGGTGGACGGCATGGCAGCCCTGAATGAGGGTCTCCTCCAGGAACTTGCGCCAGGGCTGCTGGCGGAATTCCGGGGTGAAGGGCTGCACAATGACATCCTCGATGCCGTAGTATTTGCGCATGAGGTCGCGCCGGTCCTCGGGGGAGGTGATCAGGGGCAGGGGAGTGCCGGTGATCACGGTCTGGGGATGGGGATCAAAGGTGAAGGCGGAGGGAACTGCACCCAGCTCCTCAGCCACCTGGACGGTCCGTCGCATGAGGGCGGCGTGTCCGTTGTGGACGCCGTCAAAAAAGCCCAGCGCGATGACGCGCCCGTTCTGATTCATGTGTTCCAACGTGTTTACACCTCAAAAAAACTTTTTATGGTCGTGAGACAGCCTTTCTCCAGCTTGCTCAGGGCGAGGAATTCGCCCGCCCGGCTGTACACCCGGTAGGTCCCGTCGGGGCCATCCAGGGTCAGGCTGCTGCCGTTGCGGATTTTCTTCTCCGCCCCGGCATTTCTCAGCCGCAGGGCGGGGTGATCCGTAAAGTAGGCCTCCACAGGGAGGAGGGCAGAGGCGGGGTCCTCCAGCTCGGCCACCTGGGCCAGGGTCACGGCCTGGTCCAGGGTGAACCCGGCGGACTTGGTCCTGCGCAGGGAAGCTAAGGTGCCGCCGCAGCCCAGGGCCTGCCCGATGTCGTGGCAGAGGGTGCGGACGTACGTGCCCTTGGAGCACAGCACCCGCAGCGTAAAGGCGGAGGGGGAGAGCTGATCTAAGATCTCCAGGCGGTAGATGGTCACAGGGCGGGGCCGGCGCTCCACTTCCTGCCCCCGGCGGGCCAGCTCGTAGAGCTTGCGCCCGTCCTTTTTGATGGCAGAGTACATGGGCGGGATTTGCTGAATATTGCCCCGGAAGGCCTCCAGGGCGGCCTCCAGTCCTTCCCGGGTGACGTCTGCCGGGGCGGTGGAGAGCACATTGCCGGTCACATCCTGGGTGTCGGTCACCACCCCCAGCTGCAGCCCGGCGATGTATTCCTTCTCCCGCTCGGCGGCAAATTCCACTGCCCGGGTGGCCCGGCCCACGAACACGGGCAGCACGCCGGTGGCCATGGGGTCCAGGGTACCGGCGTGGCCGATCCGCTTCTCGTGGAGGATGCCCCGCAGCTTGGCCACCACATCGTGGCTGGTCCAGTCCTGGGGCTTATCGATGATGAGGATTCCGTTAGCCATGCTGCACCTGCCTGATTGCATCCAGCATGGCGGCCTTGGCCTGGGCGGGGGTGCCTTGGATGGTGCAGCCCGCCGCTGCCGGGTGTCCGCCGCCGCCGAAGTGGGCGCACACGGCCGAGGCGTTCAGGCTCTTGCCGTCGGTGCGCAGGGAGATCTTGCAGGAGTCCGGGGCCAGCTGGCGCAGGGTGACGGCGTTGTCCACACCCTCCAGCAGACCGATGAAGGAGGAGATGTCCTCCAAGTCCTCCTCGGTGGCCTCCAGCTCCCGGATGAGGTCCAGGGTCACATAGGCGAAGACCAGGGTGCCGTCCTGCTCCAGGTCCATTTCCTGCACCAGGCGGCTCTCGATTTGCATCCGCTTCAGGGATTTCACCCGGAAGTGGCGCTTGTTCACCCACTGGGTGTCGAAGCCGTGCTCCATCAGGTTGGCGGCGATCCGGTGGGTCTCCGGCGTGGTGTTGGAGTAGACAAAGCAGCCGGTGTCGGTGGCGACGGCCATATACAGCAGCATGGCCATCCGGTCCGTCAGGGCCACGCCCAGCTCCAGCAGGAGCTTATAGATGATCTCGCCGCAGGCGGCGGCATCGGCGTCCAGGCAGGTGGCCTTGGCGTAGTGCTCGTTGGAGCCGTGGTGGTCGATGCACAGGTCCACCCGGTCCTTCAGGAAGGCCGCGCTGTCCGGGAGCATCCCCGGGGCGGCGGTGTCCACAGCCACCACGGCCTCGTACCGGAAGTCCGCCGGGGACAGCACGCCCTCAAAGTAGGGGTCAAAGAGCCCGTGGGCGTCCTCGTTGAAGAGCACGTGGGCGGTCTTGCCCTTCTGGCGCAGGGCCAGGCAGAGGGCGGCGGCACAGCCGATGGTGTCCCCGTCAGGGCGGCGGTGGGTGAGGATGAGGATGTTGTCCAGCTCCAGAATACGGCTGGCAGTCTCTGGGATTGTCATTCCATCCCTCCGGATTCCTTGCGTTCGATGTCGTTGAGAATCTTCAAAATGTGGGTGCCCTTGTCGATGGAGTTGTCTGCGGTGAAGATAAGCTCCGGGGTGTACCGCAGGGAGAGGGCATGGCCCAGCTCCCGGCGCAGGTAGCCGCCGGCGGACTTGAGGCCCTTGATGACCTCTTTCACGTCGCTCTTGTCCAGAACGCTCACATAGACCTTGGCATAGCGCAGGTCAGTGGTGGTGTCCACATTGGTGATGGTCACCAGTCCGTGGACCCGGGGGTCCTTGACCGTGCGGAGAAGGGAGGCCAGCTCACGCTGGATCTCCTCGTTGATGCGTCCGATTCGATTGGAAGCCATAGTTAGATACCTCCGGTGATGGGTTCTCCCGGCCCGGGGCGGGCCCGGGTGCCGGGAAAAACGCGGAATGGTTTGCTTCTCACAGGGGGGGCTCATACTGAAATCTGATTAAAACAAGGCAAGAATTGGCTTGTTTTAATCGCCTCCCCAGAGGCGTCGATTTCGTATGAGACGCCTTTTGAAGTATCAGACCTCGATCTGCTCCATCAGGAAGGCCTCGATCACGTCGCCCACCTTGATGTCCTGGAACTTCTCAAAGGTGATGCCGCACTCGTAGCCGGCGGCCACCTCGCGCACGCTGTCCTTGAAGCGCTGCAGGGAGGAGATGGAGCCGTCGTAGATGATGATGCCGTCGCGCACCAGGCGGAGCTGGGCGTTGCGCTGCATTTTGCCCTCGGTGACGTAGCAGCCTGCCACCATGCCCACGCCGGTGATACGGAAGACGTTGCGGACCTCGGCAGAGCCCAGCTCCACTTCCTTGAACTTGGGGGCCAGCATGCCCTTCATGGCCGCTTCGATTTCGTTGATGGCGTCGTAGATGACACGGTACATTCTCATGTCCACCTTCATGCGGACAGAGGACTCCTTGGCGTTGGCGTCGGGGCGCACGTTGAAGCCCACGATGATGGCGCCGGAGGTGGCGGCCAGCATGACGTCGGATTCGTTGATGGCGCCCACGGCGCAGTGGATGACCCGCACCCGGACCTCGTCGTTGGAGATTTTCTCCAGGGAGGCCTTGACGGCTTCGGCAGAGCCCTGCACGTCGGCCTTCACGATGATGTTCAGGTTCTTCAGCTCGCCCTGCTGGATGTGGGAGAAGAGGTCGTCCAGGGTGACCTTCTGGTTCCCTGCGTTGGCGGCCATCTTGTTCTCGTGCTTGCGCTGTTCCACCAGCTCACGGGCCATGCGCTCGTCAGCCACGGCGTGGAACTCGTCGCCGGCGCTGGGCACCTCGCCCATACCGGTGATTTCCACGGGCACGGAGGGCCCTGCGGACTGGATTTTCTTGCCCTTGGCGTCGGTCATGGCGCGCACACGGCCAACGGCAGTGCCGGCGATGAGCACGTCGCCCTGCTTCAGGGTACCGTTCTGCACCAGCAGGGTGGCCACGGGGCCGCGGCCCTTGTCCAGGCGGGCCTCGATGACGGCGCCGTGGGCGGTGCGGTTGGGGTTGGCCCGCAGCTCGCGCATCTCTGCGGTCAGCACCAGCATCTCCAGCAGGTTGTCGATGCCCATGCCCGTCTTAGCGGAGATGGGGCACACGATGGTCTCGCCGCCCCAGTCCTCAGGCACCAGCTCGTACTCAGTCAGCTGCTGCATGATGCGGTCGGGGTTGGCGGTGGGCTTATCCATTTTGTTGATGGCCACGATGATGGGGATTTCAGCGGCCTTGGCGTGGTTGATAGACTCAATGGTCTGGGGCATGATGCCGTCGTCGGCGGCCACCACCAGGATGGCGATGTCGGTGATCATAGCACCGCGGGCACGCATGGCGGTAAAGGCCTCGTGGCCGGGGGTGTCCAGGAAGGTGATGGGGGACCCGTTCACATCCACCTGATAGGCGCCGATGTGCTGGGTGATGCCGCCGGCCTCGCCGGAGGCCACGTGGGCGTTCCGGATGTAGTCCAGCAGGGAGGTCTTGCCGTGGTCGACGTGGCCCATGACCACCACCACAGGGGCGCGGGGGGACAGATCCTCTTCCTTGTCCTCGGCGGTGTCGATGAGCTTCTCCTCGATGGTGACGATGACTTCCTTCTCCACCTTGCAGCCAAGCTCCATGGCCACCAGGGCGGCGGTGTCATAGTCGATGATTTCAGAGAGGGAAGCCATAACGCCCATCTTCATGAGGGACTTGACCACCTCTGCGCCGGTCTTCTTCATGCGGGAGGCCAGCTCGCCCACGCCGATTTCGTCGGGAATCTTCACGGTTAGGGGGGTCTTCTTGGCAATCTCCAGCTGCAGGCGGCGCATCTTTTCCTGCTCCTCCTGCTTGCGCTTGTTGCCGAAGTTGCCGCCCTTGCGCTGGTTGTTGCGGCTCTGGATCTTCTGCTTGCCGCTCTGCATGCGGTTGGCACGCTCGGGGGCCAGGGTCTCCAGGTGTTCGTCGTACTTATCCAGGTTGACGGCACCGCCCTTGCGGGTGTCCACCAGCTTCTTCTCAGGTACGCGGGTGGTGGGCTTGGCGGCCTCCGCCTTGGGGGCCTGCTGGGCAGCGGGCTGCTGCTGGCCCTGGCGGTTGTCATTCCGGTCGTTCCGGCCGCGGTTGTCATTGCGGTCCCGGTTGTCATTGCGGTCCCGGTTGTCGCCGCGGTCCCGGTTGCCCTGGCGGTTGTCGTTCCGGCCGCCCTGGCGGTTCTCATTGCGGTCCCGGCCGCCCTTTTCCTTGGGGCGGTCATTGCCCCCGGCCTTGGGGGCTGCGGCAGGCTTTTCCTTGGGGGCAGGGGCGCCCAGGGCGGCCTGCATGTCGTCCACCTGGTTGTCCTGGGTCACGCGTTCAAAGATCAGGGAGAGCTCCCTGTCCTCCAGTACCTGCATATGGTTCTTCGGTGTGGTCGCATAAGTGGTCAGGATCTGGGTGATCTCCTTGGTGGTTTTCCCCAGGTCTTTGGCTACCTCGTGCACACGATACTTAAATTCAATACTCAAATATAGCCACCTCCGTCAATGACCGGGGGACCGGGGTGGTCCCACAGTCAGGTATTTCACAGTTCGTTCGTTTCGCGGGGCGTAGGGGGGAGACCCCTCACCGCCCGTTCTTGTTCCGGGCCCGTTTTTCGTCCCGGCGCTTTTTGGTCCGGTCAGCCTTGCGGGAGAGCTGCTCCCGTACGGCGCCGTAGGTATCGGGGTCGATTCCGGCCAGCTTGTCGGCCACAGCGGCGGCAAAGCCGATGTCGCTGACGGCCAGTATGGCACAGGAGGACCGCCCCAGACAACTGCCCAGCGCCTCCTTGGTGAGGGGGAGGGTCAGGCAGATGGCATTGGTTCCGACTTGGCAGAAATGATGAGCCCGGCGGATGGTGTTGTCCGCGGCGTCGTGGGCCAGCAGCACCAGGTACGCTTTGTGCGCCCGGCAGGCCGCCCCGACCGGCTCTTCCCCCACAGCAAGCCGCCCAGCCCGGAGCGCGAGGCCCAGGAGGGAGGATATGCTATCCATCCAGGCCGCCCCCCTTCATCTGCTGTTCCAGGCCGTCGTAGACCTCCTCAGGGATGGGGAGGGAGAAGGCCCGCTCCAGCGATTTGGCTTTGCGGATCCGCTTGAGGCAGTCCGGCTGGGGGCAGAGGTAGGCGCCCCGTCCGGGTTTCTTCCCGTGGAAGTCCAGGGAGATTTCTCCCTCCGGGGAACGCACCACGCGGATGAGTTCTCGCTTGGGTTTCATTTCCCGGCAGCCAAGGCATTGGCGCAGGGGGATTTTTTTCGGCATGAAAGGCACCTCCTTCTGACTGTTATATAGAATAGGTGATTACTCCTGTTCGGCGGGTTCTGCAGCTTCTGCTTCGGCAGCGGCAGCGGCAGCGGCGGCCTCTTCGGCCTCGTCCTCGGCCAGCACGCGCATGGCTTCCTCATAGCTGGACATCCCAAAGGCGGCCAGAATGGAGTTCTCCAGGGAGGAGGCAGCGGCCTGGGCCTGGGCCATCTCCTCAGCGGCCCGCTGAAGGGCGGCTGCGGCCATCTCCTCGGCGGCTGTGGCGTCCTCCTCGTCCCACTCGTGCGCGGCGGACTCGGCCTTGATGTCGATCTTGTAGCCGGTGAGCTTGGCGGCCAGGCGGGCGTTCTGGCCCTCCTTGCCGATGGCCAGGGAGAGCTGGTCGTCGGGGACCAGCACGCGGCAGTTCTTGGTTCCCTCAATGGGCTGGACGGAGATTACGTCAGCGGGGGAGAGGGAGGCAGCCACGAATTCGGCGGGGTCGTCGCTGTACTTGATGATGTCGATTTTCTCGCTGCGGAGCTCGGCCACCACGTTGTTCACCCGGGTGCCCTTGGGGCCCACGCAGGCGCCGATGGGATCCACGTTTTCGTCGGCGGACCAGACGGCGATTTTGGAGCGGCTGCCGGCCTCACGGGCGATGGAGCGGATTTCCACGGTGCCGTCGTAGATTTCGGGAACTTCCAGCTCGAACAGGCGCTTGACCAGGCCGGGGTGGGTGCGGGAGACGAGGAGCTGGGGGCCGCGGTTGGTCCGGCGGACCTCCACCAGGTAGACCTTCACGCGGTCGCCTTCCCGTACGTTCTCCCCGCGGATCTGCTCGCCGACGGTCATGGTGGCGTCGGCGGTCTCACCGTTGCTGCTGATACGCACGGTGGCCTTGCCGCTCTGGGGGTCAATCCGGGTCACCACGCCCATGAGCATCTCGTGCTCCTTAGAGGTGAAGGTGTCGTAGATTATGCTGTGCTCGGCTTCCCGCATGCCCTGGATGATGACCTGGCGGGCAGTCTGGGCAGCGATGCGCCCGAAGTTCCGGGGCTTGATTTCGATGCGGACCACGTCGCCGACCTGGGCGGAGGGCAGCGTCTTCTGGGCCTCCTCCAGGGAGATCTCGGTGTGGACATTGCCCACATCTTCCACGATCTCCTTCTTCACATACATGCGCACGGTGCCGGCTTCCTCGTTGGCGTCGATGAAGACGTTGTCGGTGATGCCTTCGTGGTCACGCTTGTAGGCGGAGACCAAGGCCTGGGTGATCTTCTCCAGCATATAGCTCTTGGGGATCCCCTTTTCCTTTTCGATGAGGTCGATGGCGGCAAAAAATTCCTTGCCGTCCAGCTCGTTGCTCTTTGCGTTTTTCGGTGTTTTCTTAGCCATTCCTAAAACTCCTCAGTGATGTTAAAAGCTGATGTGCAGGCGCACAAAAGCAATCTCTTGTTTGTCGTAGGTGGTCTCGTCGCTGCCCACCTGCAGGGTGACAGCGCCGTCGTCGTACCCGGCCAGGATGCCGGTGACGCTCTTCTGGCCGTTCACGGCCTTGTAGAACTTCACGTCCACCTCTGCGCCCATAAAAGCCGCAAAGTGCTCCGGCTTCTTCAGGGGGCGGTCGGCTCCGGCAGAGGAGACCTCAAAGGTGTAGGCGTCAGGGATGGGATCGGCCTCATCCAGCAGGGGGTCCACGCCCCGGCTGACGGCCTCGCAGTCGTCAATGGAGACGCCGCCCACCTTGTCGATATACAGGCGGAGATACCAGCTGCCGGCTTCTTTGACGTATTCCACATCCCACAGGGTGCAGCCGCAGGCCTCCACGACCGGGCGGGCCAGCTCAGCGGTGAGCTCGGTGATCTTGGACATTGTCGTAACCTCCATGCGCCCCATAGGCGCTGTATTTGCGATGGGATAAAACCCGGTTCGGTGCCGCCCCCGGGCAGGGGAGACGCCGGACAGAAAGAAAGGTTTGCTGTGCGATTTATGTGCATGACATAAAAGAGAGAGCGGGGCAAGCCCCACTCTCTACATTACTTACTCTATCATACATAGGCATTATACCACGCCCGGGCAAGAGTTGCAAGGAATTTTTGAAAATTCCCCAAAGTTATCCCCATGCCACATCTTATAAATGATATGCGCAGGGCAGGGGAGCGGGGCACCGGCCGGGGAGGCGGAAACCGTTGCGTTCGAGCCTCGGCAAAGTGTAAACTTCTCAGGTAAAATTGCAAAGAATTTTGTAAAAAATCTAAAATCGCACATCAGCACTTTAGTTTGCTATTGCATCATCACAGTATTGTGGTACTATAATAGCAAGTTCCTTTTTGTTAAATTTTGGTTGAAAGAAGGTTAACAGTATGAAAAATCTGAAAAAGCTCCTTGCAGTGGGGATTTCCCTGGTCCTCCTGCTGGCCCTGGCAGCCTGCGGCCAGACCGCCGAAGACCCCGCCTCCGGTGAGGTGGAAAGCGACGGCAAGATTGTCATCTACTCTCCCAATGAGGACTATCTCATCGACTTCTATCTGGAGAAGCTGAATGCAGAGTTCCCCGACTATGACATCACCATCGAGTACGACTCCACCGGTAAGCTGGCCGCCAAGCTGGCTGCTGAGGGTGCCGAGACCGACTGCGATATCATCCTGGGTATGAGCTACAGCTATCTGGACTCCCTGCGGGACCAGCTGGCTCCCATCGACTTTGTGGATGACTCCATCTTTATGGAAGACCTGCTCCAGGCCGACCAGAAGTACATCCCCTGGGATCGTTTCAGCGGCGCTACCATCGTGAACACCGAGATCCTGGCCGAAAAGGGCCTGCCCGTTCCCACCAGCTATCAGGACCTGCTGGATCCCCAGTATGCCGGCCTGATTGAAATGCCTAACCCCACTGCATCCTCTTCCGGTTACCTGTTCCTGAAGTGCCTGGTCAACGCCTGGGGTGAGGAGGAGGCCTTTGCCTACTTCGACCAGCTGGATGCCAACATTCTGAAGTACACCGACTCCGGCTCCGGCCCCATCAAGGACCTGGAGGCAGGTGAGTGCGCCATCGGCCTGAGCCTGACCTTTAACGCTGTGGAGTCCATCAATGCCGGCGCTCCCCTGGAGATCATCTTCTTCGAAGAGGGCGCACCCTATTCGCCCACCGGCTGCGCCATCATTGCCGGCCACGAGGCAGATTCTGCCGTCCAGGAGGTCTTCTCCTTCCTGTTCAGCGGCGTTCAGGACGAGTACCTGGCAACCTACCTGCCTGAGCAGGTGAAGGTGGACCAGAAGACCGAAATCGCCAACTTCCCCGCAGACATCCCCTATGCAGACATGTCCAACGACACCCCCGACGTCAAGACTGCCCTGCTGGATAAATGGGAGCACTGAGTCATAAGCTGACCGTAGAGGACCTGTCCAAATCCTACGGCAGCAAAACGGTATTGGATCATATCAGCTTCGAGGTCCAGGATGGAGAGTTTCTCTCCATCCTGGGCCCTTCTGGCTGTGGGAAGACGACCATCCTGCGGCTGCTCATCGGCCTGCTGACCCCGGACTCCGGGCGTATCTTCAAGGATGGGGCGGACATTACGGCCCTGCCCCCCGCCCGGCGGGGTATGGGCATTGTCTTTCAGAACTATGCCCTGTTTGAAAATATGACCGTCCGGCAGAACGTGGAGTATGCCCTCCGCTTCCACCGGGAGCTGAAGGCCTCCCGGGGGGAGATTGCAGAAGACCTTCTGCACCGGGTGGGCCTCTGGGACCAGCGGGATAAGTGGCCCGGGAAGCTCTCCGGCGGCCAGCAGCAGCGGGTGGCCATCGCCCGGACCCTGGCTCTGAGCCCTGACGTGATTCTCTTTGACGAGCCCATGTCCGCCCTGGATGTGGATACCCGTCTCATCCTCCGGAAGGAGATTAAGGATATTCAGAAGGCCTTTGGCACCACCATGATTTACATCACCCACGACCAGGAGGAGGCCTTTGCCATGTCCGACCGGATTATGGTCATGGAGACAGGGCGCATCCACCAGGTCGATACCCCGGAGGGCCTGGTTACCCGGCCGGCAGATGACTATGTACGCCGGTTCGTCCTGGAAAACCTCCAGACCAAGGCGGACTCTCTCTCCCGGTTCATCCAGGTGAAGCCATGAAAAAACGGATGACCCTCTCCCTGCCGGTAAAGCTGGCCATCGGCCTGTTTTTCCTGGTGGCGGTGCTGCTCCCCCTGGCCCGGATGCTGGCCTATATGGGCGGCACGGATGTGATGGGTGTGCTGGCGGCCAACAACACCCGGCGGGCCTGCCTCAATTCTTTAAAGGTGGGCCTTCTGACCACGGTGATTGCTCTGCCCTTGGCCTATGCCCTGGCCTGGTGTGTCACCCGCACCCGGGTACCCGGGAAGGGGCTGTGGGGGGTACTCTTTACCCTGCCCATCCTGATTCCCTCCATCTCGCAGGGCTCCGGCCTCATCATCCTCTTCGGGGCCAATGGCATACTCACCCGGGCCCTGCATCTGCCCGGCAATATCTACGGCCTCCACGGCATCGTCATCGGTGAGATCATGTACGTGACGCCTATTGTCTTCCTGATGCTGGCCGATGTGCTGACCTACGAGGACTATACGCCCTACGAGGCTGCCCAGGTGCTGGGGATTCCCCGGCGCGCCCGGTTCACGGCGGTCACCCTGCCCTTCCTCCGCCGGACTCTGGTCTCGGCCGTCTTTACGGCCTTCTCCCTGTCGGTGACGGACTACGGTGTTCCTCTTACCATCGGCGGCAAGGTGAAAACCCTGCCCGTCCTCATGTATGAGGATGTGGTGGGCCTGGTGGACTTCGGAAAGGGGAGCGTCATCGGCGCCATCCTGCTGATTCCGGCCGTGCTGGCCTTCCTGGCAGACTTTCTGGCCAGAGAGCAGAGCGGCGGCTTTGTGACAGCAGACTTCCCCCTGGAGAAAAACCGGAAGAAGGAGGGTGCCGCCCTGGTTCTCTGCGGGGCGGTGGGCCTCTTCATGCTCCTGCCGGTGGCGGCCTTCGGTGTGCTCATGTGCATGACCAACTATCCCATCGATATGACCTTCACCCTGGATAACATCACAAAGACCCTGCGGATGGAGGGCGGGACCTACCTGCTCAACTCCCTGGCCATCTCTGTGGGGGTGGGTGTCATCGGTGTGGTCGTGGGTACGGCCTCGGCCTACTGCACCACCCGTATGCGGTCGCCCGTGTCCCGGGTCCTGCACCTGTTCTCCATTGTCACCATGGCCATTCCCGGCCTGGTTCTGGGTCTCGCCTACGTCCTCTTCTTTAAGACGACGGTCATTTACGGTACCCTGGCCATCCTGATTCTGGCCAATATGATGCATTTCTTTGCATCCCCCTACCTGATGTTCTATAACACCTTCGGCAAGCTGAACGAAAATCTGGAGGCCGTGGGGCTGACCCTGGGGGTCTCCCGCCTGCGGATTATCCGGGATGTGGTCCTGCCCCAGTGCAGGGGGACCATGCTGGAGGCCTTTTCCTACTTCTTCGTGAACTCCATGATTACGATTTCCGCCGTGTCCTTCCTGGCCAACAGCTCCACACGGCCTGTGGCCCTCTTGATTCCCATCTACGAGGCCCAGTCCTTCCTGGAGTGCTCTGCCTTCGTCTCCATCGCCATCCTGGCCTGTAACCTTGTGGTCAAGGCGGCAGTGGCCCTGCTGAAGGGTGCTCTGCGCCGGGCGGAGGGCTGAAACGGAGAGGAAATCGCCTTCCTTTCACACAAACAGAAACAAAACGAGCTGCCACCGTGCGACACCTGCGCCGCACGGTGGCAGCCCTTTTTATAACAGCAGCATTTCCTGAAAATGTAAAAGAATTGTGAAAAGAGCGAAAGTTGGGGGGGAAGGGGTTGCCGAAATCGGCCGTGTTATGTATAATGTTTACTTGTAAGTGAGAGACGAAGACCCGCGGGGCCACCTGTGACCGCCTGGAAGGAGGCACAAACCTTGGAGAATACGAAGAAACCGACGAAGAAGAAAAAGAAAAAGCGCAAGCTGAAGAAATCGTTCCGCATTCTGCGGGCTATCTATATTATTGTCGTAATCGTCGCCGCACTTGTCGTGCTGGGCTACGGCGCCACAAAACTGTTTTTCCGTGAACCGGAGATTCCTGCGGATAATTCCAACAACAGCAGCACAGAGCAGGCCGTGGCACCCGGCATGGAGGACGGAACCCATCAACGAAAAGAACAGACCTACACGTTTATGCTTGCCGTCCCCGACCAGGAGAGCGGCAATGCAGACAGCATCATGGTGGTCACCTACGACGTGCCCAATCAGAAGGTGGGCATGCTGTCCATCCCCAGAGATACCCTGGTGAACAAGAAGAACCCGAAGATTAACTCCAGCATGGCTGCCGGCATCGACAACCTGGAGAGCGTGGTCTCCGAACTGGTGGGCTTCCCCATCGACTACTATGTCACCCTGGATTTGAATGCCTTTATTGAGATTGTCGACGCCGTGGGCGGCGTGGATTTCGACGTTCCTGTCGAAATGTATTACGACGACCCCGCCCAGGACCTGCACATCCACTACATGCCCGGCATGCAGCACCTGAGCGGCCAGCAGGCCATGGAGGTCTGCCGCTTCCGCCACAATGCCGACGGCACCGGCTACCCTCTGGGTGATGTCCAGCGTGCTGAGACCGCCCAGCGGATGATGCTCACCGTGGCCAAAAAGGTCATGTCCCTGGATGGCCTCGTAAACATCAACGAGTTCGTGAACATCGTGGAGCGGAACATCGAGACCGACCTGAAGGGCACGGGTATCGCCTGGTTTGCCGCCAAAGCCCTGGGCCTGAACCTCTCCACCGGTGTGGCCGCCGGCGCCCTGCCCGGCGACGGCAACGTCAGCTACCGGGGCACAAGCTACTGCTATGAGCTCTACCCGGAGGACAGCCTGGCCCTGATTAACAGCCTGGTGAACCCCTATGTGGAGCCCCTGACCCTGTCGGATGTGGTCATTTTCCAGGCCCCCTGACCTCTGGAAACCGTATAAAACATAATATTGAATCGCAAACCGGACGGGATCGGCAGATCCCGCCCGGTTTTTTGGTGCCTTTATACTGAAATCCGATTAAAACAAGACAAGAATTGGATTGTTTTAATCGCCCCCGCAGAGGCGTCGATTTCGTATGAGACGCCTTTTGAAGCATCAACCGCCCTTTGTGCGGCTCTTAGATGCTTCAAAAGCGCTGATTAAAAATATCTATTTTTAATCAGCTTTGA
>JABUSR010000236.1 GCA_021442645.1 Ruminiclostridium sp. | reverse complement strand
TTCCTTTTCTTGCTCTTGTTTGCTTGTGTCTCTATTTTCGGTTCGGTTTCGGCGCAGTGTTAATTTGCGTCGAGGAGGTTTCTCAAGGATACCTCCTTTCCCGTGTGCGCCTCATACCGAATCCAAACAACAGGCCGGCGCCCATCAGGAGCGCGCCGCCCACTGTGAACAGGGTGGTGCCAATGCCGCCGGGGACTTCGTCTGTCCAATCCGCCGCACACTACCACTCACACCCATGTTTATACGCAGTAAATATTACCACAATTTTTCCACTCTTACAACCCATTTTTTAGTTCGCTCGGAAAATTGTCCACTTTTTCGATTCATTTATAAACACATTAGTATATAACACTTTCTCTAACTCCTCCCCCTAACCGGCATTTTTATATATTACAAAACTTTTATAAATATATGTCACTTGTATAACCGACAGTTCCCCTCCATTTATTTTCCGCTTTTTATGAATCCGTGTTCACAAAAAATTGGGGTGGAACACTCTTTTTCAGTGTCCACCCCAATCGGCCGTTATAGACTTTAAATGATCCGGCCCGTGACTTTTGCCAGCACGAGAATCGCCGCCACCAGAACGACAGGGGTCAGAATGGCAACCAGCCGGTTCTTCTTTTCTTTTTGAATCATCACACTCATCAGAATGATGGAGCCCGCAGCGACCAGCCCGCTCAGCAAATGGAAGGGGAAGTGGATGCTTGCCTCTTTGAAATACCACAGCGCCATCAACGCCTGTATTGAGTTCCCAATGCCCAGGATGACCCCACCGAGGACATTCTGCTTCTTACAGAAATAGGCAATGAAGCCGCCCGGAAGAGTCAGCAGAGTCTGGGGGAGCCAGGTATGCACATAGTAGCCCCAGGCCATGTCAAAGGACAAAGTGCCGGCCAGGATCTCCACCGTATACACAAGAGGCTGGCTGATCAGGAAGAAGATAAAGCACTTCAGCATGGCCTCCCAGCTCTTCTCGCAGTTCACAACAACAATAACTGCAAAAATGACCCACCACTCATAGGAGATGCCAATGTCCTGGAAGGATGTCCCCTTCAGAAACGGGACCAGCATCACCAGGCCCGTATATACGCCCGCAACAACCGCAAACAGGACCACTTTGGCCCAAGTCATTTTGATATCTCCGTACAATCGTTTCATCGCAGTTCTCTCCTTACTTGTATCTACAGCAGGCTTCCCCTATGTGCGGCCCTGCCGGGCACAGAGAATCCTGTCTATCATTTTATCACAAAAGTTTTGAAGCACAACCCTTTTGATAAAATAACACAAAAATGGGCCCGCGCAAGCAGACGGGACTGTGTACTTTTCCTTGACAGCCTGCCCTTTTTATTTTATAATAGTATATTATGGATTTTTAGGAAGATTTACGATTTGATATACCGATTTATAAAAGGTTGGTGTCGTATTATGCAAAGCAACGTTAAGCGTTTCGGGCGGAAATTCCTGTCTCTGCTTCTCTCTGCCTCTGTTATTTCGCAGTTGGCGGTCATCCCCGTCTCTGCAGCACAGACCGGAGCCACGGAGATCTATTTTGACGATGCGGTGATCACGGAGCGGGACGCCGAACAGAACCTGTTCCTGTTTGGCAGCAAGAACATGACCGTCTCCGAAAAGAGCAAAGACCGCTATATCATGAAGATCGTCCGGACCGGAGACGCCAGCGTTCCCGCTGAGGTCGACCTGAAGTTTACGGATGTCTCTGCCGATTACGGAAAGAACTACGAGATCTACCTGGCTGAAGACGGCACGAAGCCCACAGAAGAGCCCGGCAGGACCTCCATGGTGGACTTTTTCCTGCACAACGCAGACAGCCAGGAGGAGATCCCTGCTGTCTCCGGGGAAGATATCCTTGACCTGGTGACGGAAAACGGTGGCTTTGATACCGTGGATGCCTCCGGCAACACCCTCAGCTCAGTCTCTTTCTCTGCAGAGGAAACCGAGGACGCCCTGGATCTGGGGCAGCTTTCGGAACGTCAGATGATTACTGACGCAGACAGCGAGGCCATTGGGGACGCCTTCCCCGGCACGTATTTCCACCTCTCCTTTGCCGCAGGTGAAACGGAAAAGGATATTGTGGTCCTCCCCAAGTACTCCCGGGCAGCAGACGGCGACTGCCTGGTCTCCATGACCCTCAAGAACCCCTCCGAGGGCTTTGCCCTGCCGGAGGACGCCTTCTCTGCCTATCTGACCATCCGGGACGAAAACGACGCGGCTCCGGCGGTCCTCTCCTTCGAAAAAGCCGAGTACAGCGCAGACGGCGACAGCGTTTCCGTTACGGTCACCCGCAGCGGCCGGATTAACGAGATTGTAAGCGCAAACCTCTGCACGGTCTCCGATACCGCAGAGATCGGAACAGATTTCCAGGGCATCGATGCAGCCCTCTACTTCCCCATGGGTATTAAGAGCCGTACGGTCGATATTCTGGTCAATCACACCTCCGAAGATGAGACCCTGACCTTTGATGCCAAGCTGGTAAACCCCGTCAACTGCGAGATTGAAGACGGTGTCGCCCGCGTGTCCATCGCCCCGGAAGAGACGGCTGTCCTTGCCGCCGAGACTGCGCAGGAGACGGCAGCCGCTGCCTCAGCGCCGACTGTCGACGGAACATCTGCAGGCTCTGCCGATGAGGAAAAGGCTCTGCTGTCGGCACCGGAGGAAGAGGCCACCCTGATGGCTGACGCAACAAATTCCGCCTATGACAGCTATCTGTCGGCGGCTCTCCTGCCCAGTGAATTCACTTGCTTCGGCAATGCGTGGAATTCCGACTCCGGTAATTTCCACTACTCCTGCAAGGGCGTAGACTATGATACCTGGAACGGCGGCTACTATACGTTTAAGAACAACTATCTCTATGACGGTGTTCGGATCCAATGGTCGGCCGACCACAAAGGCTGGGGCAGCACAAGCTATACCTACATCAACATCGAGAACGGTAGTACTTCCAGGCATGTCTACGGCAACGAGGACGGCAGCTGGAACACAGAGACCCGCGATGTTATCTTTGGTGCGAAGACAGGCACCCCCCGCAGCGAAGTGCTCTGGATCGGCAGCCTCACAAGCTACCAGAACGGCATCTCGGTGGACGTGAAGAGCGTGAACCTGATCTACCGGACCTTCGATTTCACCCTTGCTGAGGCGGATTCCATTCCCTTTGCCGGGGTGGACAGCGCTACCGCAAAGACCTACACCGCCGTGACCTTTGCCAACCAGACCGATGCTACGAAGACCATTAACGCCGGTTTCGGCAGTGAGTTCGCCGTTTCTGCCCCCAGTTCTCAGGCAGAAAAAGCAAGACTGGTCGGCCTGAAATTCCTGGACAAAGACGGGAAAGAGCTCTATTACCAGAAAAACGAGACCAACACCCGTACCGTGAAGGTCACCCTGACCGGGGATCTGCTCTCCACCCTGGCCTGCGATTCTCTTACGTATAAGAAGCAGTCTGACGGCCGGTATATCGGCACTGTCACGGTCAAGCCCGTCTTTGAATATATTGATTCCAAGGTTACGGTCAAGCCCTCTGACTTTGGCAGCTTTACCGGCGATCTCGCCGTAACCGGCGCAGAGAAAGAACTGAGCGGGTACCACCTGGGCGACTGCCTGACAATCTCGAGCGCGGTTGACCCCGCCTATAACGGCAGGTACATCCCCTCCGGCGTGCGCTACAACAAGCTTGACGCAGAGGGGAAGCAGATCCCCGGCGGAAGCGGCACGCTGGATTACGGTCCTGACGGGACTCTGGCCTTCACCATCGACAGCCCCGGGCTGGAGCTCACCCCCGTATTCAGCGAGAACAGCAACGCCGTCCGCGTGCAGGTCCTGCGCAGTGAGGTCGACGGCGGCGTTTACGATACCAATTCCGGTATTTTTGTCGATAACACGGGCAGGACCACGTCCGGCCAATACTATGTATACACGGTCTCCTCATCGTCTGTGCGCCCGGAGCAGCTGGTCATTCTGCGGGCCATTCCCTCCGATGCAGCCAGCGTCTGCACGTGGACACTGAACGGCCAGGACAAGGCTTTCTCCGGCAACACCTTCTTCCACTCTGCCCAGAGAGACCGGAACGATAACCTGGTCACCCTTTCCTCCGCAAGGGCTGCCAGCTACAGCTTCAGCGGCTCCCTGTTCCATGCTGATAAGAACCTGTCCACCGGCAACACCTCCGCCAACCCGATCATCCCCGCTGACAATGCCCTTGTCAGCGCCGGCGACATAGGCGTTCCCACAGAGGCAGACGGTGCCTTTGCCCTCACCGCAGTAACGGGCGCTCCGGAGACCAAGGTCAGACTTGTAATCTGGAGCAACGGCGTCTATACCCTGAAAGATGTGGGGCTCAACAGTTCCACATCCAATTACAACCTTGGCGTGGTCACCGCAGCGGTGAGCAGTGCAGACTCTGCCTGCTTCACCAATGTCTCCTGCTATCAGGAGGGGGTCATTGTCTCCTCCACGGAGACCCTGGCAATGAACGGCAAAAAGCTGGATCTGTATGCCTCTGTCAAGGATGGAACCCATTACTATATCGGGGACAGGGAATATACCGAGCACGTTACGGGGGTCACCTTCTACGTCCTTGACGGAGTGACCCACGAGATCAAGAGCGCCTACCCCGCCACCAAGAATTCTGACGGCGTCTATGTAGCCTCGATTGCCCGATTCACCCCTGACCGCCCGGCGGATTACTACTCCGGCGACTGTTTCTATGTCTCCATGACAACGGACCGCATCTGTGCGGCCGGCTATGACGATGCCGGCAAGGTTCCGGAGAGCTTACGCACCACGACCTATGCCATGATGTCCACCGGCTACCAGATTCTCAAGGACAGCAGCTATTCTCCCGGAAAGGTCTCCATCCGTGTCCCCATCAGCGCGGCGGAAATCCTGGGGAACGGCAGTTCCGGTGCCAAGAAGAATTATGCCTCTCTGCCCTTCCTTGGCGCCCTTGACTTTGCCGTGGGTGTCGTCGGTATCGGTTGTCTGGGCGAAACCGGCAATCTCTACAGCAAAGATGACGGCAGCTCGGGATACACCAGGAAGCACGCCCTGGTCCGTATCTCTATCTCCTTCGAGACCCTTCCTTACGGCGGGACCCGCATGAAGATCGGTGTCACTGCCACAGCCGGCAACAACGCCTGGGGTGTGTCCCCCACACAGAACCCCCTTGCGACGGCCAAGCTCTTTGCCCCCAGCAGCGTCGACAGCAGCGCCAGCAAGCCAAAGAGGGGCATCGAATACCTCTATAACCCAACGGAACTAAGCGACAAAGTCAACATATTCAAGTCGAGCTTTGGCACCCCGCGGATTACCTTCTCCGTCTCGTTCGGTGTTTATATCGACTTCGGCATCATTGAGACCACAAATGAAACAACCGGCTCCGCAGACTTTTCGGACTTTGTGTTCCTCGGTGTCGGCGGCTATGTCGGCGGATCTTTGGGCGTTGAATACCAGTGGGTTACTGTAATCATGGGCGTGCCAGTCTACTGGGGCATTGCAGGCAGCGCGGGCTTAGATATTTTACTGGGCGCAACCAAGGACCCCAACAAGGTGCTGATGTACTCAGACCTGGAGGATGCAGACGGGAACTTCGGCACCGATGACCTGCATTTCAACTTTGACTTGGTAGGCTATATCACCGTCAAGGGCTACGGCGGCGTCGGTATCCCGGATGTTATCGGCGTCCGTGCCATACTCGGCCTGAATCTCAGCTTTGTGGGCAGTTCGAATATCGATGAATTCTATCCCCAGTTGGACGATCGTTGGGGCCTGGGTCTCAACCTGACCCTCGATGGTCAGATCGACTATATTATATCAAGAATCCCCATCAGCGGGATGAGCGTCCCCCTGTACAGCGCAGGCTTTAATGAGTATTTCCTTATGCTGAGGCGAGCAAATAAACTGGTAAACTTTACGCAGATGGCCATCGTTGAGGACGGCGCAAATTATGACAGCGATTTCGTCGACACAGCGCAGGAATTGGCCGATGCCCTTTCCTATTCCATTATGCACAATGCGACCCTGGATCAGCTGAAATCTCGATTTAATACGCTGTTAGACTTTGTCTACAACGATAAGGTCCACTTTATTTCCACCTACAGGAGAGACAGCCTCTACATCGATACTGCGTACGACATGTGGCTCAACAGCGAAGACGGAGAAGCCGTCGCAGACACCATGATGCACACGGATTCCACCTGGGTAGCAGACTGCGCTTCCCTGATGGGCGGCTACAGCGAGGACACCTCGAGTACGCTGATCTCTGACAACTATCCCCAGGGCACCCCCAAATTGATGGACCTGGGTGGCGGCAACATCCTCATGGTCGTTCTGCAGGACACCTCGAAAGCCGGCGAAGCTGCAAAGCCGACCCTGATCTGGTCTGTTTACAACGAAAAGACAAAGACGTGGACTGCCCCGGAACCTGTTCAGGGAGACAACACTGTGGATTACTCCCCCTCTCTCTGTGACGCAGGGGATACGGTCCTCATAACCTGGTCGTCCGCCAAGGATCCGTACCAGGCCTATTCGTCTGACATCGAGCAAATGCAGGATATGGACATCTATGCCGCTACGTTTGACAAGAAGACGCTGAAGCTCTCCGGCGAGATCCAGCAGCTTACAGATGACGAGTATATGGACTGCAAGCCCTCGGCCATCTATGATTCGGAATCGGGCGATGTGGCCGTCTATTATCTCAAGAACTTCAATTCCTCCTCGGATATCAAAGACTATATTTCCACAGACAGCAGTGTTGTGTGCTATCGCCTGAGAGAAGACGGGAAGTGGATCACCAGGTATTACAAAGAGGAGTACCCCAACGCCACTGAGGAAGAGCGCGACGCCTGGAGCAAAGAATACGGGGGCCAGCGGTTCCTGTCCTCTGCTGTAAAGGATGACCTTCCCATCCGGGATATCACCGTGGCCCAGGGGTACAACGAGCTCGGCGTTTATGTCTATGCTGTGGATATGGACGGCGACCTGAGCACCGAAGCAGATACCGAGCTGTATCTCCGTGTCTATGACTTCAAAACGCACAAGACCTACAAGCCTATCCGCCTTACCGACGACGACGTAGCCCAGGCACGGCCGCAGCTGGTCCGTGACAGCGAGACATATACTGATTATTACACCGGCAAAGCCGGGGAAATGGTGGACGGCACCACCTATCTCTTCTGGCTGGAAAACAACAACAGGATCAGGTACCTCAGTGTGACGGATCTTGTGCGGAATGGAATCAACAACGACGGCACCCTGAAAGACGACTACTTGCCTGTGGTGGCCGATCTTAACACCACCCTCGGCGACGGAGAAAATCAGGAAAGCTCTGTCAGTTCCTATCAGGCAATGACCGACAAAAACGGAAACCTCAGCATCATCTGGTCCCAGACCTGCCTTGACGGTTCTGATCCCGCCGACATCTCAGAAGCCCCCGCCCTTGAGATCTTTGCAGCTGCGAAGATTAAGGACGATCTGTCCGGGGAGGCCGGGTACAACAAGGCTAAGGGGACCGGCGGTGCTGAGGGCAGCACATGGTCTGCCCCCTGCCGCCTCACGGAAAGCGGCGAATGCAACGACGGCCTTTCCGGCGTGCTCTCTGAGAGCGGTCGCCTGCTAATCGCATACAACCGCTACACCATGGATTACACCAGGCCTTCCACCGAGAACAACGTGGACGAGAACATTACGATCAACGGCAGTGCCTATGAAGTGGGCTCCACAGACCTGATGTTTACCAGCTATGACCCGGTCGGCTCTGTGTCGGTAACAGACTTCGAGCTCTCCGAGGCATACCCCTGCGCCGGCGAGGAAGTCACCGTAACGGTAACCATCGAAAATACCGGCCTCACCACCGCAGAAGGGTACACCGTCACCCTCTACGAGAGCCACGACGGTAAAGTTAATTATCAGAAGAAGCTGGCCACCTTCCGCTCGGATGACCGTCTCGTTGCCCGCGGCACTGCTGTCGAGAGTTTTACGTGGACCGTCCCGGCTGACTTTGTAGGAACTGCCATTGCTGCAGTGTCAAAGGAGCACGGGCTCAACGACGAAACGACCACCTTTAGTGATCCTCTGGAAGCAAAGGCAGTGTACGACATCAATGTGGTCGAGGTCCGTCAGGAGGGCGACCAATTTGCCGCAGAGTATTCTGTGGAAAACATCGGCAATGCCGTCTCTGCTGCCGGCGACGCAGTGGACCTCAGCTTTGCAGGGCTGTATGGCGAGTACGACCGTCTGTATGGCCTGGATTCTCCCAACCTTGCCTCGGAAAGCCTCGGCACCCTGGAACCCGGCGCCGAAAAGGCCTTTACCACCAGCTTCAAGGTGGCAGCCTCCGCTTTTGAGTACTGCGGGTATGACCAGGTCTGCTTCACCGTCAACGATGCCGACGGAAACGCCGTGTCCAATACGGAAGCTGACTACCTGGTCCTTGAGGCTCCCCTCAATGCAGCCTTTGAAAACAAGGAGGACCTCCTGCTGGAGGTCGGCGCACAGGCCCACCTCTCCGTGGATCTCGGCAGTGAGTTCCTTGCCAGCAACGCATCCCTCGTGTATTCGGTCGATGACAGCAGTGTTGTGACCGTTGACGAAAAGGGGCAGCTTACGGCTGCCGGTCCCGGCACCGCAACGGTGACTGTGACGGTTATGCCCTACGGAACAGAACTGACCAAAACCGTCACGGTGACCGATTCCGGCACCCCCGGCACAGGGTTTATCGATGTACCTGCAGACAGTTACTACTGCGATGCAGTACAGTGGGCAGTTGAAAATGGCATCACTAACGGAACCGGCGGGAACATGTTCTCCCCGGATTTCCCCTGCACCAGAGCCCAGATTGTGACCCTCCTGTGGCGGGCCGCCGGTCAGCCGGAGACATCGTCCACGGATACGGCCTTCACGGACATTGAACCCGGCACTTACTACTATGAGGCTGTCCTGTGGACCACCGAGAAGGGAATCACCCGCGGGACAAGCGAGACCACCTTCTCCCCGGATATCCCCTGTACCAGAGCCCAGATTGTGACCCTGCTGTGGCGGGCCGCCGACCTGCCAAAGGCGGCCCCCACGGATACAGACCCCGCAGAAGCTCAGTAGGATACGGCTCCTTGAGTTCTGCACAAAACACAGAGCAAAACGTATACCCCCAACAAGGGTGCCCCCATTTATTCCAACTCAGATATGACTGCAAAGGAGCAAGACTATGTTCAGAGGAGTGAAAAAAATGAAAAACGAAGAAAAGAAGCTGACTGCGGAAGAAAAGAAGGCCCTGGAACTGGACCCGGAAGACCTGGACAAGGTCGCCGGCGGGGCCGCCCCGTTTTTCCCCCGTGTTGAAGATAATGACTACGACGAAGACATCAAGAACCGCATCTGAGCCCTTCCCGTGCGAATGGATGAAACAAAAACGAGCTGCCGACAAACGCGGCAGCTCGTTTTTTCTGCATACTGTTCTCCCGTAATGGTTTCCCCCCGTCCCGCGCAGGGCCGTGTTTTATCCGAAAACTTACGGGCGTCATTGGATGAACGCCTAAACCTGTCTTTTCCCCTAATTGTCTGGTAGAAAACTGTCGTCTTTGGTGGTATACTGCAGTCAAAGGCAATGCGAATCTGAGACACAGAAATGTCAGGCATTCAAAAACGAGGGCCCGGGCCGGAACATCAGGCCCTGTTTGCGGATGGCGAACGAAAATTATTTCGGAGGTGGAACAATGGGCTGGTTTCAGTCAATGATGAAGGACAGGCATACGCCGAGATTTCCCGAGGATCGCGGGCACAATAACGACAAAGTGCTGAAGCGGTTCTTGGCCCAGCTGGAAGATGCATCCGTTCCGGACGATGCACTAATTGCGCAATATGACGCATTCCCCTTTAATGTAAATGAAACGGGCTGTATTTTAATGTTTTATCCGCCGGACGGCGTCCGCGGAATGAGAGTCGCCGAGCACATTATCAAAAGCAAAATAAACACTTCAAATGTTAAGGAGTATTATGCCGCATTTGTAAGCTACTGGCACTGCGAGCACGACGGAGTCGTAATCAAATACGAGCAGGGCCGCCATTGGGGAAATGATGCGGTCATCTATGAAATGCTGCTGGCCATCAAAAACGAGTGTTAGTTTCGGGGACATCATTCTCTTTTTCAGGTTTTGCTAAACGTCTGCTGCAGCAAAGCATGCCTCTCAGCGGCAAAAGGCAGAAAAAGGAGCACCAAAAGGTGCTCCTTTTTGTATGTTGGGACAGCGGCTCTTGGCAATTCGATTCTCGATTTCTCAAAACAGACCGGCGGAGGCCGTTATCATGCGTCCGAGGCCTCTGTGATCATATCCCGCAGGGCCGCTATTTCATCTGCCGTCATACCAGCGTCCAGCAGGTAGTTCACGGCATCCTGTGCATAATCGGCAGAGGGTAGCGTCGCCTCGTCTTCCGTGCCGTGCAGATAGGCGGCAAACGCATCAAACCACAGGCACACGACCGCATCATACTGCTCCGGGCTGTCCTCCCGGGTGATGCCGTAGTAGTTTGCATAGGTCTTCATGTAGTCGCTGCGCATCTCGTCATAGCTCGCCCCGGCAAGGGCCTCCAGCAGAAAGCAGACGAAGCCGGTGCGGTCCTTGCCCTCCAGGCAATGGATGTAAATCGGCCCCTCTGCCGACAGCATGCTCCGGAGTCCGCCCGCCAGTCTCTCTTTAAAGGCGGCAGAGGCGTAGCTGGAACTCATATCCAACAGTGCCATACTGCCTGCGTCATGAAGCCCGGCTGCATAGAAGGAGGAAAAGCTTTCCCCGTTTCGATGCTCCTGGTAATCCTCCTCCGAGTCTGCCAGGTTCAGAACAAACCGAATCCCGGTCTCTTTCAGCAGGGCATCTGCAACGGCCGCCCTGTTTTTCTGAGCATCCACCGGCGATGCGCCACGGTACAGGAAGTTCTCTTTCAGATTCCCCCCGCTGAGGGCCCGGAAGTTGGCAAACTGAACATCGTCCTGGTAGTCTCCCCGATTATTGGAATAAGACTGGCTCAGGGCCTCCTCTTCATCCAGGTACTTGCCGGCCTCGTGCAGGGTCACCACGGCCGTGTCATCCTCCGTCAGCCCGCCGTCCGTCCAGATTCCCTGATTGTTTCGGGTCACAGAAATATAGGTGTACCCGGGGTAGCCGACGACGAGGGGCATGCCGGTCCGCACATAATACCCGCTGAAAAACGGGATGTCCTCTAAGGTCAGCCCGTTGCTGAAAGTGACGTCGCAGCTATCGCCGAACTGAAAGCCTTCCGCAAGAAAATCATCGATGGACACCTCCAGAAAGGCTGCGTCGTACTTACTGTCCCGCAGGATGGGATAGGTCTGCTCCAGCGTCTGCCCTCCGCACGCGGCAAGGACCATCGCTGCGTTCAAAACCGCTAAGAGCATCGCAAGGCGTTTTCTTATCATGGTCGTGTTCCTTTCTGTCACAGCATTCGTTTCCCTCAAACTATACACTTGGCACCGTTTGCGCCCACGCCCTCGCTTGCTCAGGTCTTGCGCCCGTGGACATTGCTCGTCTTGTACGTGATTAATTTTATTTCTGCTTGTTTTTACGGTTCCGCGCTTCGTGTTGCGGGGCTGCTCCTGCAGAATCCCCTGTACCTCCTGCTGAAGGCTGACCAGGTCGGCCTCTGTGACCTGCCCGCCAAAGTGCCCCCACCAGACGGTATTGTCTTCTGCCAGCACAAGCATCCTGCTGATTGTCTCCGCCAGCACCTCCATGGACGGCGTCCCGAGGGACATCATCTGCATATTGGTCCCCACCGCGTCCCCGCAGAAAATCTGACGGTTTTCTTCATCCCACAGCCCGATGGAGCCCGCCGTGTGTCCCGGGAGATGCACGGCTTTCACCCTTCTGGACCCAAGGTCCACCTAGAATGGCAGAGAAATCGGGGTAAACCGGGCCTTATGAGGCTTCTTTGTATGATGGTACGCAACCCCGAACATTTTGGCGGCAACCCGGGAGGCAAAGGCACCGGGGGAACGGCGGTAAACCGGGGCCAGGTCTGCTTCATGAATCAGAACCTCGTCAAACCAACCGGCTCCCCCCAGGTGATCGGCATGACCGTGGGTGGCAATCACCCTCACCGGGTGCTCCGTAAGCGTCCCGACCACGGCAGAGATATTACCGGAACCGTTTCCCGTGTCGACGAGAAGTGCACTGTCCCCTCCGACCAGCAGATATGCATTCACAAACCCCTCTTCACAAATCTGAAAGGTTTTTTCGTCAATGGTTGTCACGGTACAACGATCTATAACCATACAGCATCTTCCCCTTGCAGTTCATCTTATGTCGCATTTTTTACTGCGATTCGATTGACCCCACAGCCGCCCGTTCCCGGGCGTATATCGATACTTCTATTCTATCGTACCCGTCAATACCCCTGCCACAGAAAAACGCTGACCGGGTGCAAAAAATTCCCGGAAGGAGAGAGGATACCCTCTGCTCCTTCCGGGAATTCACTTGCAAGCTTTGCTCACGCAGCATCAACAGGCCGCTTTTCAGCAACCCTATTTCTGTGTGCTTTTATCTGGTCAGGGTGTCGATGATGGAGTTCACAAATGCTTCTGCATCATCACCGTCCAGCCAGAACACGACCTCGACGAAATCGCTGCCGTCCTCGGCAATGATCGTGACGGTGGTGTACTCAGTACCCTCGCTCTCCTCGACTGCGCTGTACTTCATAACAGTCAGGTCGCCGACGGTCATGGTCTCAGCCTCAGCACCGTACTCAGCAGCTTCGTCTGCTGCAACGGACTCAAGGGTCTCACCCTCTGCCTTTGCCCACTGATAGACGTCAAAGTCAACCTTAGACTCTTCGGAAGCATAGTAGGCAACCTGGTTCTCATCGGTATCCTCTTCGGTGATGTCACCGGCGGTGTAGGTAACGGGGGTGGTGATCTTCAGGGAAGAAGTGCCCAGAGTGATTTCAGTGCCTTCTTCGGTGATTTCGCCGGAGCCAACAACAGCAATGGTGCTGATCATGGCGTTCACCTCATCAGCAGCGTTATTGCCGTCCAGCCAGAACACGATCTCTACGAAGAAATCGCCGTTTTCAAAGATGTAAGTGGCAGTCTGATACTCAGCGCCTTCACTTTCCTCGACGGTTTCGTAGTACATGCAGGCCACGCCGTTGAACTCAGCTGCCGTAGCCTCGGCACCGTATTCAGCTGCCTCAGCAGCAGCAACAGACTCGAGGGTCTCACCCTCTGCCTTTGCCCACTGGTAGACGTCGAAGTCGACCAGAGACTCTTCGGAAGCATAGTAGGCAACCTGACTCTCGTCGGTATCTTCGGCAGTGATGTCACCGGCTGCATAGCTGGCGGGGATGTCCATGGTCATTCCGCTGGTGCCCAGGTCAATGGTCTGGGTTTCCTCGGGAGCAGCATCAGAAGAAGAGCAAGCGCTGACTGCACAAACGAGGACCAGGATCGCAACCATGCTGGTTAAGATCTTTTTCATAAAAACACCTTCCTTTTTAATATTGTCTTGTCATTGTATTACGCCGTGCTGCGCTTGTCAACAAAAAAGATGAGAAAAGACGCAACAAAATGCATACTTCTTTTGGTAGTTTTCCAGCAATATGTCCCCCTATTCATTCAAATGCTCCCCAGCCTCCACTCGCTCTTTTGCGCTCAGTTCCCGCACCATGCGGAACCCGAAACCGCTCACAATCACCGCCGCCAGGCCGTCGGAGATTGGAATCGCCGTAAGGACGCCCTGCAGGCCAAAGAACATCGGCAGAATAAACGTCAGCGGGATCAGGAGAATGCCCTGCCGTATGATTGTCATCCAAAGTGCTGCCTTCGGCCGACCGATAGAGGAACAGAACATGCTGGTAATGGGCTGGATGCCATTGACAAAAAGCAGGGCCATACCGACCCGGATATATCCGGTAGTGTATTCATAGAACAGCGGACTCTCCGACCCGAAAATGGAGAGGAGCTGCGAAGGGAACAGCTGCATCACGAGGAAAGTGGCCCCTGCCACGACCGTCCCATAGGTAACCGCCAGCAAATAGGCTTTTTTCACCCTGTCATACCGCCTGCTCCCCAGGTTGAATCCGTAAATCGGCTGACATCCCAGGGAAATGCCGATGACAACCGACATGAATACGATGGACAACTTGCTCACCGCACCGGCACCAGCGATGACAATCTCGCTGCCGTAGGGAGAAAGGGCCCCGTAATAGCGGAAGGAATTCATCTGGATAATCTGCACGGCAATGGCCAGAACGTGCGTTACAAAGGCGGACACGCCGATGGCAAAGATGCC
>JABUSR010000118.1 GCA_021442645.1 Ruminiclostridium sp. | reverse complement strand
GCTACGCAAGCTGCCACGGTGGCCAAAGCAATCACCAGACCCTCAATGCCCACATTAATCAGGAAGGGCTTGGTGAGGATCCCCTCGGAGCGGGGCCGAGGCTTGTCGTGCATGACGCTGTCGCTGTGGGGCTCCAGTCCCAGGGCGATGGCGGGCAGAGAGTCGGTGAGGAGGTTAATGAACAGCAGGTGGACAGCGGCAAAGGGGACCGGCAGGCTCATCAGGGAAGCATAAAGCACTGTGAGGATACCGGCCATGTTTCCGGATAGTAGGAACTGGATTGCCCGGCAGATGTTGGCATAGAGGTTCCGGCCGTTCTTCACCGCCTGGACGATGGTGGCAAAGTTGTCATCGGCCAGGACCATCCCGGCAGCATCTTTGGCCACCTCGGTGCCCGTGATACCCATAGCCACGCCGATGTCGGCCTGCTTTAAGGCGGGGGCATCGTTGACCCCATCGCCGGTCATGGCCACCAGGGCCCCCCGGTCCTGCCAGGCCCGGACGATGCGAATCTTATGCTCCGGGGACACCCGGGCGTATACAGAGACCTCCGGAACAAAGTCACGAAGTTCCCCGTCGCTCATTGTCTCGATGACGGCCCCCTCCACGGCCTTTTCCCCGGGCCGGAGGATTCCGATCTCCCGGGCGATTGCCGAGGCGGTGATTACGTGGTCGCCTGTAATCATGATGGGACGGATGCCGGCGGAGATACAGCTGGCCACGGCGGCCTTGGACTCCTCCCGGGGCGGGTCCATCATGGCGATGAGTCCCAGGAAGAACAGCTCATCCTCGTCGGCCAGGGTGACTTCCTCGCTGGCCAGGGAGCGGCAGGCAAAGGCAAGCACCCGGAGGCCCTGGTCGGAAAATGCCCGGTTGGCCGCCTCGATCTCCTCCTTCTCCCCGGGGCCCAGGACGGTCCGGTCCAGCAGAACATCCACTGCACCCTTGGTCATAAGCATCAGACCCCCGGAGAACCGATGGACGGTGGACATGAGCTTCCGGTCAGAGTCAAAGGGCAGTTCGCCCAGGCGGGACCAGTTGGTACGAACCTCGTCCTCCTTGAAGCCGAACTCCTGCCCCAGACGGACCAGAGCTGTCTCGGTGGGGTCGCCTATTTCTCCCTGTTCGGTTACGGTGGCATCGCTGCACAGCAGGGCTGCCCGCAGGAGGGCCTCCTGGGCAGGGTTTTGGAAGTCGGCTTCGGCGACAGGGATGGCAGACCCGTTCACAAAGAGCTGGCGGACCGTCATCCGGTTCTGGGTCAGGGTACCGGTCTTGTCCGAGCAGATGACGGACACACTGCCCAGGCCCTCCACCGACTGGATCTTTCGGATGATGGCATTCTCCTGGGCCATCTTCCGGGTGCCAAAGGACAGCACGATAGTAACGATGGAACTAAGTGCCTCGGGGATGGCTGCCACCGCCAGTGCCACAGCAAAGAGGAAAGCGTTAACGACGCTCTCACCCTGGACCAGAACGCTGACAGCAAAGATCAGCGCACAAAGGATGAGGATGCCGATGGAGAGTTTCCGGCCAAACTGGTCCAGGCTCGCCTGGAGGGGGGTCTTTTTCTCAGATGTGGACTTCAGCAGGGCAGCGATCTTTCCCATCTCGGTCTCCATACCGGTCCCGGTGACCAGGAACCGGCCCCGGCCGTAGGTGACGAAGGACCCGGAGAAGACCAGATTCCTCCGGTCCCCCAGGGGGGCATCGCCGGGAATGACCTCTGTGGTCTTTTCCACCGGCAGGCTCTCACCGGTGAGAGCGGCCTCGGCAGTCTTCAGGCTGGCGCACTCCAGCAGACGACCATCGGCACAGACGGCATCCCCGGCCTCCAGCAGGACCACGTCGCCGGGGACTACCTCCCGGCCGGGAATCTGAAGGAGCTGCCCGTCCCGGAGAACTTTGGCCGTGGGCGCTGCCATCTGCTTCAGGCTGTCCAGTGAGGCCTCAGCCTTTACCGTCTGGACGGTGCCCAGGATCGCATTCATGGTAATCACCGCCAGGATGACCACCATGCTCTCCACATCCCCCAGGACAGCAGAGACCGCGGCGGCGATGATGAGGATAATCACCAGAAAATCTAAAAACTGCTCCAGGAAGATGCGGAAGGTACTCTTTTTTTCCCCCTCTCGGAGCTCATTGGGGCCGTACTGATTCAGGCGCCGGGCGGCCTCCTGCCCGGTGAGACCCTCGGGAAAACTGCCCAGGCCGGACAGGACTTCCTCTTCGGTCTGCTGCCATATCTCTTTGCTCATGACCGTTCTTCCTTTCTCTGTTGGAACGTCAACGGGAGAAATAAAAAAACGAGCCCTTTTGCCCGCAATGCTCCCATTGCTGCAAAAGTCTCGCCATTTCAACGCGAAGCGGGGCCGTGCCCGTATTGACGCCGCGCGTACACATCGCTGTGCCAGCTACTCCCTTTTTGTTGGGCTCAGTGTACCCCATTTATCCCGGGTTGTCAAGTGGTTTTCTCTCCCTGCTGCCGGAAAATCGCGGGCTTTTTCCCCCGCCGGGCTTGCTATTCCGCTACAAATGCGGTAAACTGAAAATAACTATCCCGCTGATACCGGAGGTGTGCCATGAAAGGCCGATCCACCAAGGTCTGGCTGGGGATTCTATGCCTCCTGTTGGTGGTCGGGATCGCCGGCATCTTCTTCGTCCATTCCGCCCGGGAACCCGGCGGTCTGGTTCGTATCACCTGGAACGACACCCTCCAGGGCACCTATCCCCTCTCTGAGGATCAAACCCTCACCTACGAGAGCAACAGCGGCCAGTGCAACCGTGTGACCATTCGGGGCGGGGTGGTTTTCATGGAGGAAGCCAACTGCCCAGACCAGATTTGCGTCCACCACGCGCCCACTGACCAGACTGCAGACCCTATCGTCTGCCTGCCCAACCGCCTGGTCGTGGAGGTCATCCCCGCGCAATGACCACCACCCAACCCTGAAAGCCGGAGTGACACCATGAACGTCAAAAAACTTACCTATATGGCCCTGCTGACGGCCATTTCTATGATTGTCTTCCTCATTGAGGCCCAGATCCCCCTCCCCTTTGCCGTTCCCGGGGTCAAGTTGGGCATCGCCAATGTCATCACCCTCTACGCTATCTGGACCTTGGGCTGGAAAGAGGCCGGGGCCATCCTCATCGTCCGTATTATTCTGGGCAACATCATCGCCGGAAACGTCATGGCCATGGCCTACAGCCTGGCCGGCGGCCTGCTGTGCTGGGTCCTCATGTCCCTGCTGAAGCCCATTATGAACCGGAACCAGATCTGGATCATGAGCGTCCTGGGGGCTATCGCCCATAACGCCGGGCAGCTGGCGGTGGCGGTATTCATTTCCGGCACCGTTGCCATCGCCTGGTATGCCCCCGTTCTGCTGGTTGCCGCCATTATTACCGGCTTCTTCACCGGCCAGCTCACCCAGATCCTGCTGAACCACATGGATAAACTGAAGACCTGACCCGAACTGACAGAAGGCCGCGGAACGAAGCTCGTTCTGCGGCCTTTTTCCGTCTATTGTTATGAACTGAATGGGATGGGGTCCCCCATAATTCTGGCCCTCGGCTGCAGGACAGCCGTGAAAAAGTCTTTGTCCCGGGCCAGCACCTCCCGCAGGTCCCGCACCAGCTGTTTGGCGTCGTTCCGGGGGGTCGCCGGGACACCCCAGGCCTCCAGGTCCAGCGCCTCTGCCAGATAGAGCGCCCGGTACAAATGGTACTCCTGGGTCACCAGAATGACACTCTTTACCCCAAAAATATACCGGGCCCGGTACAGACTGTCGTAGGTGGAGAGGCCTGCAAAGTCCTGAACGATATCCTCCTCCGGAACGCCCAACTCCAGGATTCCCTCCTTCATGGCAGCCACCTCGTTGTAATCTGCCCTGCTGTTGTCCCCAGACAGGAGCAGCTTCCCG
Organism: Ruminiclostridium sp.; assembly: GCA_021442645.1. Taxonomy (GTDB): domain Bacteria; phylum Bacillota; class Clostridia; order Oscillospirales; family Oscillospiraceae; genus Evtepia. Next base: position 10,422 of record JABUSR010000118.1, on the reverse strand, counting down.
GCCCACCCTGCGTGGTAAAGCTCCGCTGCCCGGCTGATCCGGCTGGACAGCATAGGCGTAGGGGACCCGTCGGGCCGCAGACCGCAGCCCAGAACCAGAATGCAGTCGGCCTCCCCGGGGGAATCTCCCTCCTGCAAGAGGACCCGGCTCTCGGTGACAGACACCATATACATACTGACGCCAAAGGCCAAGGCGGCCGCCAGGACCGCCAGGCAGAGAAGAATCAGAATGATCCTCCGTACCAGGCCTTTTCCCTTATGCATGGCCGTTTCCTCTCCAAATCAGTCGTCCAGGCTGGCCAGCGCCTCCAGAGCGTCCTCGTCCTCCTCGTCGTAGGCCCCCCGGATGAAGATGACCCGGACAGAGGTCCCGCTGAGCATATCCTCCCGGTGGGGGCTCCACCCCTTTTCGGCCATCTTTGCAATGCCGTCCTCCAAAAGGCGGGTGAGTTCGTCGATGTCATCCCCAATATAGGTCACTTTCTTAACTTCCATGGTAGATTCCTCCTCTTTCTGGTGTTATCCCTGTTCTGCGGCATGAATCATGATGGCGCACTCGATGCGCTTTTTGAACAGCTCGCAGCCGTATTCGTAGGTCCCGTTGATGTCGCCGGTGGCGTGGTATGCGTTGGCTGCGCAACCACCGGCGCAGTAGAGCCGGGCCCAGCAGTCCCGGCAGTCGGGATTTGCCACCACGTTGCAGCGGTGGAATTTCTCCCCCAGTTCCGTGTTCTTCACACCGTCCCAGACATTGCCCATGGAGTAGTCAGGATCGTTGACAAACTGGTGGCAGGGGAAGAGCTCTCCCCAGGGGGTGACGGCCAGGTACTCGGTGCCCGAGCCGCAGCCGGACATCCGCTTGTGGAGGCAAGGGCCCCCGGACAGGTCGATCATATAGTGGTAGAAGGTGAAGGGACGGCCCTCCTTCTTCCGGCGAATCATCTCCCGGGCCAGGATCTCGTACTGCTCAAAGAGTTTGGGCAGGTCCTCCTCGGTGAGGGCCCAGGGCTCGCCGGGAGGGCTCACCACCGGCTCCATGCTCAGCTCGGTAAAGCCCAGGTCTGCCATATGGAAGATATCTTCCGTGAAATCCACGTTGTCGTGGGTAAAGGTCCCTCGCATGTAGTACTCCCGGTCGCCCCGCTTTTTTACGAACTCCTGAAACTTGGGCACGATGATGTCGTAGCTTCCCAGGCCGGCCAGGTTCTTGCGCAGGCGATCGTGGACCTCCCTGCGGCCGTCCAGACTCAGGACTACGTTGTGCATCTCCCGGTTACAGAACTCGGTGACTTCGTCGTCCAGGAGGACGCCGTTGGTGGTAAGGGTGAATCGGAAATTTTTATTGTAAATAGGTTCCTGGGTGCGGGCGTAGGCCACCAGATCTTTCACCACATCCCAGTTCATGAGGGGCTCTCCACCGAAGAAGTCCACCTCCAGGTTCACCCGGGTCCCGGAATTGGCGATGAGGAAATCCAGGGCCTGCTTACCCACCTCAAAGGACATGAGGGCCCGGTCCCCGTGGTAGTTCCCCTGGCTGGCGAAGCAGTAGTCGCAGTTCAGGTTGCAGGTGTGCGCCACATGGAGGCACATGGCCTTCAGGACAGGGGTCGTGGCCTCAAAGGCGGCCTGCTCTACATCCTTCCACAAATCTTCGGAGAAGAGCTTACCTGCCTCCTTCAGGGCCTGCACATCCTCGATACAGTCACGAATCTCCTGTTCGTTCACATCCTCCAGATGGCCGTACTTCTCCAGCATCCTGTCCACGATTTCCTCCCTGGAGGTGACCTCAAAAAGGGAAATGATGTCGTAGGCCACCTCGTCCACCAGGTGAACGGCGCCGCTGTACACATCCAGGACAATATTATATCCGTCTAATTGGTATTGATGAATCATACTTTTCGTTTCCTTCTTGCCGATTAAAAAAGGAAGCGCCGCTTGATCCTGAGATCAGGCGGCAGCTTTTCCCACGTTCAATCACTCAGCCGCAGCTCAGCGATTGCTGTTCTCGCACTGCTGGTTGGCAAGGCCACAGGAGGTCTTGCAAGCAGACTGACAGGAGGTCTGGCATTCGCCGCAGCCGCCGGTCTTCAGGCTCTTGGCCAGGTCGCGCGTCTCCAGAGTTTGGATTCTCTTCATAAGAGCACAGCTCCTTTCGATCCCGTTTCCGGGTGATAGTCGAAAATATTATAAAGGACTTTCGACCGGATGTCAATGGGGAACGCCGGGAAGGGTGCGGGTTTTCCGGTCCCCGGGCTCAGGTCCCCTCCCCCACCCACACAGTGGTGAAGGGCGGCTTGCCCCGGGTTCCCACCAGCTTTACCCCGGCCTGGAACAGACGCTCCACATCCCAGATTAGGTCCACGGTGATGACCTCGCCGGGGGTGATAAGGGGGATACCGGGGGGATAGGCCCAGATGTACTCCCCGCAGACCTTCCCCATGCTGTCGTAGAGGAAGTCCACTCCGCCGGGGGCCATGGCGGCAGCTTCCAGGGTCATTTTTCGGGGCGGGATGGCCGTGATGGCCTCCAGGGGCTCCGGTTCCTCCGTGTTGGGGCCGAACTTCTCGTCCAGCTCCAGCAGGGCTGTGGCCAGCCGACCGGCAAAGTCATCGTCGGTGCCCAGGCCGGTCATGGCCACGGCATGGTTCTCCAGAGCCATCTCCAGCTCGATTTTATAGTCCTCCCGCAGGCGGGTCATGAGCTCCACCCCGCTCAGAGCACTCCATCGGGTGGAGATGACGATCTTTGCGGGGTCCAGGCCGAAGATATTGGGATAGGTCTCCCCGGCTTCTTTCCCGTGGCCGGGGAGCCGCAGATGCTTCAGCCCGGCCACCTGCCGGTCGAAGTCCTCCAGCTGGGCTTTCCACTGCCGGAGCAGGGGTTCTCCCTCCTCCTCCAGCAGGCGGATACAGCCCTCCATAGAGGCCATCAGCAGGTAGGAAGGGCTGCTGGACTGGAAGATACCCGTCTGCCGATTCACCTCGATTAGATTTACATGGCGGTCTCTGCCGTGGAGGACGGCCGTCTGGGTGAGGCTGGGCAGCATCTTATGAAGGCTGGCCACGGCCAGGTCGGCGCCCTGATCCATGGCCGATGGGGGGAAGACCTGCCACAGGCCCAGGTGGGCCCCATGGGCCTCGTCCACCAGCACCGGGATCCCCTTCTCGTGGGCTATAGCGCAGATCCCTGCCGTATCGCTGAGGACCCCGTCATAGGTGGGGCTGGGATAGACGATGAGCCGGGCGTCGGGATGCTCCTCCAAGGCTTTCTCTACCTGCTCCGGGGAGATGGACCCAGACAGACCAAAGGCCTCCTCCGCCGGGGGCAGCAGGAAGACGGGCTCCAGACCGCAGAGCTCGATGGCATGGTAGATGGATTTGTGACAGTGCCGGGCCACCAGGATCTTATCCCCCCGGCGGGTGATGCCTCGGATGGCTGCCAGGAGGGCACCGCTGGAACCATTCACCTGGAGCCAGCTCCGGGTGGAGCCCCAGACCTGGGCCGCCCGTTTCATGGCGTCTGCCAGAATCTCTTTGGGGGCGTGGAGATCGTCAAACCCGGGCAGCTCGGTGATATCCAGTTCGGCATTCAGGTCGCTCAGATAGGGAGCCAGGCCGGTGTTCTCCTTGTGGCCGGGCATGTGGAGGGAGAGATATCCCTCCCGGTGATGATCCTGCAAACGCGCCAGCAGGGAGCGGGGATCCTTCTGTCCCATAGGATTTCCTCCTTCACAGCAACACCGCAGAATCCCGCGGTTTTTTCCAATGTATACAGGTATCGTACCAGAAATCACTCCGGATGGCAACCGGCTGGCCCCTGGCACGACAATCTGGCCTGTCAAAAAGAATCATTTTGAACCTGTTGACAGGATCAGATCTATGATATCCTACCAATGACCCATAGAAACCCAGAAAAGGAGCACCCGCTTATGTCACAGAAAACCGCCACCGCCCGCCCCGGCTCCTCCTCCCAGATCCGGGACCTGGCTATCACCGCTGTTTCCATCGTGCTGGTCTACGTCTTTACCGCCGTTGTAAACATTAAACTCCCTATTGCCGCCGCCGGCGGGCTAATCCACCTGGGCAACGTCCCCCTGTTCGTGGCCGCCATCCTCTTCGGCAAGCGCACCGGCATGATCGCCGGGGGTATCGGCATGGGCCTCTTCGATCTGCTGTCCGGCTGGACCCTGTGGGCCCCCTTCACCCTGGTCATCGTGGGCTGCATGGGCTTCGTGGTAGGCCTGGTCACCGAGAAGAAAAAATCCTTCCCCTTCTACGTCCTGGCCATGATCCTGGCCTGCATCATTAAAATCGTCGGCTACTACATCGCTGAGGGCATCATCTACGGCAATTGGATTGCCCCCGCCGCCTCCATCCCCGGGAATCTTGTCCAGATCGGTGTGGCCGCCGTGGTCACCCTCATCATCATCGAGCCCCTCCGGATCGCCGCCTCCCACACAATTCTGAAAAAATAACCGAATCTGCACCCTAACATGGGAGTTTATGCAGGAACCGCGGGACCGGAGCAATCCGGCCCCGCTTTTTTGCAAGGCATCCCATTCCCCCCTTCATCCCCACGGGATGTGCGTTTTTTGGTGGGATGGGGCAATTTTTCTGGTGCTTTTTGCAAATTATTATTGCAATTAGCTGTCTGCCGTGGTATACTTTCAGTTGCAAATGGGGGCATGTTCCCTTTTTGCAGCTCTCGTATTTTCGCCGCCCGGCGTGACGGCAAAAATATAATCTATAATGTGAAGGAGCAGATTACCATGAATGCTTATATCGAACGCGTTATTGAGAACGTGAAGGCAAAGCACGGCAGCGAGCCCGAGTTCGTGCAGACCGTCGAAGAAGTTCTGAGCTCTCTGGAGCCCGTCGTGAACGCTCACCCCGAGTACGAAGCCGTCGACCTGCTGGGCCGTATGGTTGAGCCCGAGCGTATGTTCACCTTCCGTGTTGTCTGGACCGACGACGCTGGCAAGACCCACACCAACATTGGCTATCGTTGCCAGTTCAACGGCGCTATCGGCCCCTACAAGGGCGGCCTGCGCTTCCAGCCCAACGTTTATCCCGGCATCATCAAGTTCCTGGGCTTCGAGCAGATCTTCAAGAACTCCCTGACCGGTCTGCCCATCGGCGGCGGCAAGGGCGGCGCTGACTTCGATCCCGCCGGCAAGTCCGACGCTGAGATCATGCGTTTCTGCCAGAGCTTCATGACTGCTCTGTATCGTTACATCGGGCCCGACATCGACGTTCCCGCTGGTGACATGGGCGTTGGCGGCCGTGAGATCGGCTTCCTGTATGGCCAGTATCGCCGCCTGAAGGGCGTCTTCGAGAACGGCGTTCTGACCGGCAAGGGCCTGTCCTATGGCGGCTCCCTGGCTCGTCCCGAAGCTACCGGTTACGGTGCTGTGTACTACACCCTGGAAGTCCTGAAGCACGAAGGCGAGTCCATCGAGGGCAAGACCATCGCTGCTGCCGGTTTCGGCAACGTTACCTGGGGCATCTGCAAGAAGGCTATGCAGCTGGGCGCTAAGGTCATCACTCTGTCCGGCCCCGACGGCTATGTCTACGATCCCGATGGCGTGGCTACCGAAGAGAAGGTCGACTACCTGCTCGAGATGCGTGCTTCCGGCCGTAACGTCGTTAAGGATTATGCTGACAAGTTCGGCGTTGAGTTCTTCCCCGGCCAGAAGCCCTGGGGCGTCAAGTGCGACATCGTGATGCCTTCTGCAATGCAGAACGACGTCAACATGGAGCAGGCTGAGAAGATCGCTGCTTGCGGCGCTAAGTACTACATCGAGGTCGCTAACATGCCCACCACCAACGATGCTCTGAAGTTCCTGATGGACAAGGTCATCGTGGCTCCCTCCAAGGCTGTTAACGCCGGCGGCGTTGGCGTTTCCGCAATGGAAATGTCCCAGAACTCCGAGCGCCTGAGCTGGACCGAGGAAGAAGTTGATCAGCAGCTGCAGAAGATGATGATCAACATCCACAAGGTCTCCGCAGAGGCTGCTGAAGAGTATGGCCTGGGCTACAACCTGGTTGCTGGCGGCAACATCGCTGGCTTCAAGAAGGTTGCTGAGGCTATGATGGAGCAGGGCATCTTCTAATTGAAGACTGATTCTGTTTCTTAACGCAATCATAAAAGGACCCGGTCATTTGACCGGGTCCTTTTTTATGCCTTTAGGAATTCTTTTGGGGGGGTTCCGCGCTGTGGGGTCAGTCCACCGTGTTCTCCAGAACACCGATCCCCTCGATCTCACACCGGACCACATCTCCGTGCCGAAGGAACTTGGGGGGATCAAAGCCCATGCCCACGCCGGCGGGGGTTCCGGTGGCGATGACGGTGCCCGCCCGGAGGGTCATGCCCTGAGAGAGCTCGTGGAGGATGTGGGCCACGCCGAAGATCAGCTCGTCGGTGACAGCCTCCTGCCGGAGCTCCCCATTGATCCAAGTTCGGATGGGCTGGGCGGGAGGCTGGGCGAATTCGTCCCGGGTGACTATGCAGGGCCCCATGGGGGTAAAGCCATCCAGGCCCTTTCCGAAGTACCACTGCTTGTGGCCGGTCTGCAGGTTCCGGGCAGACACGTCGTTGACGACAGTGTAGCCGAAGACATAGTCAAAGGCGTCCTCCTCTGCCACGTTCACCGCATCCTTCCCCAGGACCACTGCCAGCTCGGTCTCATAGTCCAGGCTGTCTACTATGTCAAAGTGACCGGGAATGGGGTCCCCGGGGCCGGGGCAATGGGTGGCCCGCTTGGAAAAATAGACAGCACTCCCCTTCTCCCGGGTGAAGGCCTGGGCATCGAACTGCTCGGCCTCGGTCTTGTGCTTCTGGTAATTCATGCCCAGGCAGATAACATCCTGGGCGGGGTTGGGGATGGGCGCCAGCACCCGGACCTCCGCCAGGGGCAGCCCCCGGGGCTGGGCCATCGCCCGGACCAGGGTCTCCTGCCGGGTGCTCTCCTCCTGCCGGAGCAGTTCGGTCATGTCCGCATAGGGCAGGGGGGTCAGGCTCTCCGGCCCGGTCTCCAGACAGACCAGGGTCTCCCCCCGGTATTCTACTGTGTACAGCTTCATAGACTTGCCTCCTTGTGGGTGATGTATGTTCAGGGGCCCAGGATTCGGTCCAGGGCGTCCACCAATTCCTTCACGGCCCGGCGCTCGGTGGCCCAGCTTGTGCAGACCCGCACCGCCGTGTGCTCGCCGTCCACCTTCTCCCAGAAGCAGAAGGCAAATCTCTTCTCCAACTGGGCCAGAAGGTGGTCGGGCAGGACGGGGTACTGCTGGTTGGTGTAGGAGTCGAAGAGCATGGGAAAGCCCCGGTCCTCAAAGATCCGGCGGATGTCCATGGCCAGCTTGTCGGCCTCCCTGGCCAGGTCGAAGTAGAGGCCGTCCTCCAGCATGGAGCAGAACTGGACCCCCAGCAGACGACCCTTGGCCAGCATCCCCCCGTGCTGTTTCATGATGTAGCGAAAGTCCCGCTTCAAAGCCGGGTTGGACAGCACCAGGGCCTCTCCGAAGAGCATCCCCTGCTTGGTGCCGCCGATGGAGAAGGCATCGCACAAGCAGGCAAGCTCCGGCAGAGTCACATCGCAGGCCTCACTCATGAGGCCGTAGCCCAGCCGGGCCCCGTCAATATAGAGGAGAAGGCCGCAGTCCCGGCAGACATCCCAGATGTCCTCCAACTCCGCTCGGCTGTAGAGGGTGCCGTTCTCCGTTGGCTGGGAGATGTAGACCATCGCCGGTTGGACCATGTGCTCGTGGGTGACATCATCCCAGTGGTTCTCATAGACCCGCCGGACGGACAGGGCAGAGAGTTTTCCGTCCCCGCTGGGCAGGGTGATAACCTTATGCCCATAGGACTCGATGGCCCCGGACTCGTGGACGGCGATGTGCCCGCTGGATGCCGCAATGACCCCCTGGTGGGGCCGCAGCCCAGCGGTAATGACGGCGGCGTTGGTCTGGGTCCCGCCCACCAGGAAGTGAACGTCCAGGCTCCCGTCCCGGCACAGGTCCCGGATATACTCCCGCGCCCGGGCACAGTAGTGGTCCTCCCCGTAACCGGGGGTCTGCTCCAGGTTGGTCTCAAAAAGACGGCGAAGGATCCGCTCGTGGGCTCCCTCGGCGTAGTCACATTCCAATCGAATCATGGGTTCTCCTCCCCAGTTCCTTTTTCCCCTATTATACGAGCCGGGCTGAAAAAGAGCAACCATAACTGCGCCCTGCCGGACATTTTTCCGACCCTGCCGTGAAATCTCCCGTAGCTATTGACAGATTCTCTCAAAAACCGTATAATTATCATATAATATGTAACTCCATTTTCATTTTTTTGTAATATTCTACCAAACTATTCCTTTTGCAATCAAATCATGGCAAAAACAGACGCACACTTTTCTCCTCCCTCCTTGCGAGGCTCGAAAAAGGGGGTGATTCCCATGGGTGCCTCGGTTTCTTCCCATCTCTGATCCGAAAGAAAACAGTTACACAAACAATTCTTCAAAAAGACGAAAAGGAGATACGTTATGCTTCATATAAAAAAATGGATTCCTGTTTATTTGTTCGTTTTTACGTTTTCCTTGGCACTAATGCCCGTTTCTTTCGCTTTTGATTCTACAGAAGCACCAACTTTCTCTGATGGCCCTATACGTGTATCGACAGCTTGTGAACAGGACAGTGCTGTTATTTCCAATGATATTGCGCTGATGAATTACGATGGTGAAACTGTTGCAGATGATACGATAAAGACTCCTACATGTATCATCAACGAGACAAGCACCCCTCTCTCCATTGCAAGATTGATTGACAATGTTGTTGTGATAAAAGGGAGCACTCTGTTTACTGAAACTGGTGTGGGTGCCCATTATTACGCATTCTCTGGATACAGCAACTCCTATAGTGAAGCCTTTGCCAATATCAAACTGCCTACCGGTTTTAACAATAACAACGGCGCCAGAAATGGCTATATCGCCCTTGGCATTACTGGCTCTCTGCATGGCATCGACTTAGGTCTGAGGAACACTGGTAGTGGCTGGCACCCGTGTGTCTATGATGTTGGCGTCTCAGGTGGGTTTACAACATTTACAGCCTATACCGCACCCAGCACTGCCACAAATGCAATTATGACCGTCAAGCCTGTAAATACCACTACTGTTCACTTGTACATCCAGTTTGTGAACGCCTCGGGAAATAATGTTGGGCTAGCTTTTGACCGTGATATCTCCATCTCCTCCGGCAATTTGGTCTCTAGCAACAATAAAATCATGTGCCGTTACTATCGATTCGCTTCTCTTGTTCCTGTGGGCACTGACAACCAATCCGATGGCACTTACATGACGGGCGGACAAATCACAAACTGTCAGCTGTATAATGGAAGCAATTATGTAAGTTGGGGCATCAGCACTGCTAGGGTCACAAACGCTTGGAAAGTCTCCAGCAGCAAGATTTCTCTTAGTTATACAACCTACAACGACATATTTGCCATCCAGCACAGTTAATTCTTCTTTCAGTAACAGAAATCTAAGAAAAGGCGGGGGCTCTGTTCCCCCTCCTCAATTTTCTATAATATTAAAGGAGCCTGAACCTCCATGATGAGTAAACGCCTGTCTGCCATAGATTTCCTTCGTGTCTTGTGTATGGCTAACGTTATCCTTGGCCACGTTACCAGTGCTTTTGTCTATGTGGAAAGCCAATACCTCTTCTTTGGAATGAACCTGGCTTTTCTCCTCAACCAGGCCACCCGATTCAGCGTGTCTCTCTTTGTTCTGCTCTCCGGATTCTCCCTGGGAATCAGCCGGAAACAGGAGTCCTACGGCACGTTTATCCGTGGTCGGGCCCTTCGGGTCCTGATTCCCTACGCCGTCTGGACTTTGCTCTATGAGCTTTTTAATGTAGACTTTGACCTGGGCGCCTTCGCCGCCAAGCTGTCCAATCCCCTGTGGCTCCTCCGGGTCTTTCTCACCGGGCAGGCCGCTCCCCATCTTTACTTCATTCCCATCATTTTTCAACTCTACCTGCTCTATCCCCTGCTCCGTCGGTGGGTGGACCGGTCCCCTGGGCAGGCCGTGCTCTGGTCCCTGGTCATCACCTTCTCCCTGCAGAGTCTCAACTACCTGAACTCCCTGGGCCTGGCCCCCTCTATCCAGAGCTACTCGTTCTGGTGTTCCTTCCCTGTTTGGATGTTCTACTTCGTGGCCGGCATGGCCCTCCAGCGGTTGGACTATCCGGCCCTCTGCCGCCGATGCCGGGAAAATGCGTGGCCGCTGACTACCCTCTTCCTGGTCTTCATCCTCGTGTTCAGCTGTCTCTCCAGCTATACCGGCAACGTGGACTCCATCAAGCCTGCAATCCAGATTTTTGTCCCCCTGACCTTTTTCTTTGGTGTGGGGTTCTGGGAACGGCTCCGCCCGGGGCCCCGGGCG
>JABUSR010000114.1 GCA_021442645.1 Ruminiclostridium sp. | reverse complement strand
GTCGTCCTTGGTGTAGATGCCGCTGGGTGCAGTCTCGGACCAGCCGATGAAGGCCACGGGAACTTCCTTCTCGTCAGCGTGGATGGGCTGCTTGACAGCAGTCAGGTCAATCACGGTGTCGGTCAGGTAGTACTTGCCGGACTCGGGGCCGTTGTAGCCGCCGTTGTTGTCAAAGAGCAGCTTGTGGGCTTCCTGGGTTGCGTCAGCGGTGCCGTCGCCGTCGGTGTCATAGCCCCAAACGGCATAGACGGAGATGTCGTGGTCGGTGAAGTCAACTTCGGTGATGCAGTTGTAGTTATCGCCTGCGCTCAGAATGTTGCGCTCCAGCTCCAGGGACCAGCCGATGAAGACCACGGGAACGCCGTTCACATCCTGGTGGAGAGGCTTATCGGTGCTCAGGGTTGCCTTGTTGCCCTTCACGAACTGATCAGGCAGGTTGTCGGGCATACCCGAGAGGGCGCCGTTGTGGATGTAGTTCAGGTCGTACTTCATCTCGGTCACGTCAGCCTTGTTGTTGCCGTTGCTGTCGTAGCCCCAGGCTGCGTACACGGTGATGCTGTCGTTCTGGAAGGTGACCTTCTCCACGGTGTTGGGTGCGGTGTCAGTTACCTTGAAGATCTGGCTGTTCTTGGCAGTGGTCCAGCCGATGAAGACCACGTCCTTACCGTCGTCCTGCCCGTGGGTGGGGACGGTTTTGCTCAGGGTAACCTCCGTACCGGGGGCGTACTTGTTGGTATCCTGTGCGGGCATGCTGCTGTCGTCGCCGCCGTTGGCGTCATAGGTCAGCAGCTTGCCGGTCTCCTTGATGTCTGCCACGCCGTTGTTGTTCTGGTCATAGGACCAGACGGCATAGACGTCCTTATCTGCGTCGGGCATGGTGATGCCGGTCACCAGGTCGGGCTGCTGGTCGCCTGCGCTCAGGATATTTGCAACCTGGGTCTCGCTCCAGCCCACGAAGAGGACGTGCGTGTCGCCGTCATCCTGGTGGGTGGGCACCTGGCTGTTCAGAGTAACCTCCTCATCGGGGAGGTACTTCTCGTCAGCAGGTGCATTGCTGCCGCCGTTGGGGTCATAGTGCAGGGTGTACTGGGTCTCGTTGACGTCGGCAATGTTGTTGCCGTTGATGTCATAGCCCCAGGCTGCATAGACGACCTTGTTCGTCTTGTCGGTGAAGGTGACCTGGGTCAGGTAGGTAGGTGCCGTATCGCCTGCTTCGAAGATCGAGATCTGCTTGGTCCCGGTCCAGCCGGCGAAGACCACCTTCTTGCCATGGTCTGCATCGTGGATGGGGAGGTTCACAGTTTCCAGCGTTGCAGTATCGGTGTACAGGTACAGGTTGTTGTCCTTGGGCACACCCTTGCCGTCGTTGGGCATATAGGTCAGGGTGTAGGTGTCTTCCTTCACATCAGCAACCGTATCGCCGTTGGTGTCATACCCCCAGACGGCATAGACATCGATGTGATTCTTTTCGAAGGTCACTTCGGTGATGAGCTTATCCTGATAGCTGTCGCCCTTGCTCATGACGGGCTGCTTCGTTGCGGACCAGCCCAGGAAGTAGACCGTCTCGCCCTTGTAGGTGCCGGAAGCAGGCTCGTCCATCTTCAGCTTGACTGTCTGGCCGGTCAGGTTGTCGCTGCTGGCTGCAGGCATGTCGGGCTGGGGATTGGTAACGTCGCCGGGCAGGTAGGTCAGGGTGTACTTGGCCTCGGTCACGTCGGCCTTGTTGTTGTTGTTCTCGTCATAACCCCAGAGGGCATAGACAATTTTAGATGCACCGTTGATGGTGATCTTATCCTTCACATACGTGCTGGGTGCTTTATCGCCCTTTCCGAGGATGTCTTCCTTGGTATCGCTCCAGCCCAGGAAGAGGACGCGCACGCCGTTCACGTCATCGTGGGTGGGGTTCGTCGCGGTGGTCAGCGCGACCGTATCGCCGTCCATAACGAACTTCTCGGCAAATGCGCCGCGGTTGCCCTCGTTGGGGTCGAAGGTCAGCTTGTAATAGTCTTCCTTCACGTCGGGGGTGCCGTCCCCGTCGGTATCCAGGCCCCAGACGGCATAGACGGTGATGTCCCGGTCAGCAAACTTCACCTTGGTAATCAGCCTTGCATCATCGAAGGTGGACCGATCGTCGCCGGTGAGCACGGGCATCTGCAGCGTAGACCAGCCCAGGAACACGACGTTGGTGCCGCCGACGGGATTGTGCGCGATGCTGGTGTTGTTGCGGATCGCCAGCTCCACCTCATCGTCCTCAATGTAGGCATTGTTGTCCACGGGGACGTTCCAATCCACGCCGGTGTTTACATCATAGGTCAGTTTGTAGGTGGCCTCGGTCACATCGGCCTTGCCGTTGCCGTTTTTGTCATAGCTCCAGACGGCGTAGACGGTGATGTCGTCCGTTCCGAAGGTGACTTCCTCAATGGTTGCGGGGACCGTGTCGCCTGCCATGAGGATGCCGGGGACCCCGGTCAGGCTCCAGCCGACGAAGGCCACGTCCACATTGTTGTCGGGGCCGTGGGTGGGCAGAAGGTTCAGGCCCACCTTGGTCCCGGTGGCGTACAGCGTTCCGCTGTTGGTGATCGAATCGCCGCCGTTCTTATCGTAGGTCAGCGTGTAGCCGGCTTCATCCGCATCGGCGATACCGTCCTTATTGGTGTCGTAGCCCCACACCCCATAGACCACGATGCTGCTGTCCGTAAACTTTACATTGGTCAGGATGTCAGGGAGATTGCTCTGGTTATTCACGGTGTAGATGGTCTTGGAGGCTTCCTGATCGGTGGTCCAGCCGATGAAGACAACGTTGTTCCCGCCCACGGGGTCGTGGTGCTTCCCGCCGGCCAGGGGAACCGTATTGTCTGCCAGGTACTTGCTGGTGTCCGTGTAGTCGGCGTCGCCGTTGTTGTAGACATAGGTCAGGGTGTACTGCTCCTCGTTAACATCAGCAATGTCGTTGCGGTTGGTGTCATAGCCCCAGACAGGGTAGAGATCTATGTTTGCCGCCTGGTTGAAGGTGACAGCATTCTCCACCATAGGGGGGGGGGTATCACCGGCGCTGCAAATTGCGGTGTTCTCGGTCAGGCTCCAGCCTGCAAAGACAACGCGCTTGCCGTTTTCGTTGCTGTGGGTGGGGGGGATGGCAGACTTAAGTACGGCCATGTCGCCCTGCAGATACTTGTTGCTGTCAACAGGGATGCTGGCCAGTTCGCCGCCGTTGGGGCGGTAGATTACAGAATAGCTCTCCAGCACGTCAGCCACGCTGTTGTTGTTGGTGTCCTCACCCCAGGCCGCATAGACATACACGTCACTGTCGGTGAAGTCGACAGAGGTGAGGGTGTCCGGTGCTCTGTCGTTCTTGGTAAAGACAGAATACGGCGTAAAGGTCCAGCCCAGGAACAGGTTGCCGCTGGTCGAGGTAGGCACGGGATTCGTGACCAGATATGCCGTTTCGCCGCGCTCATAGAACGCGGTGGCACTGGGCATATTCCCCACGGTGTCGGTGGGGGATGTGTTCGGTTCGTAGTACAGCTGGGATTCGTACACATCGGGGACGTTGTCACAGTCTTCGTCAAGGCCCCACACAGCGTAGACAATCCCGCTTTCATTAGAGCCAAGGGTAATAGTGGTGATCAGATCCTTCACAGAGGCCCGAGTATCACTTACCGTGTAGATCGTTCCGGGGTCGTCCATACTCCACCCCATAAAGATTACAGGGTTGCCGCTGCCGTCCGGACCATGGGTAGGTGCCGGATCAGTAGGTGGGCCATACAACTGGAAGGTACCTCCGGGGCAACTAGAGCTGTCACCAACCCACAAGTCAGAGGGCATGCTGTCGCCGCCGTAGTTATCCTGGTAATGGACAGTGTAAGCGCCCGCTGCAAATGTCGCCACAGGCAGCAGACCGACCGTCATAGCCAGGGTCAGCAGAATGGCTAATAGTCGTTTTTTCATACTTTCTTTTCCTCCTCTTTATAATATGTATGGGTTATCTTTTGGTGGGCAGGGTCGTCTCCTCCCTGCCTGCCGTTGTAGTTACTGCGCCTCCTTCCTGTTTGTCCCCAATTTTCCTGTGCCGCATTACACACTATCAAACGATAATATACGGCACATTTTGGCCTTTTTAGTATACACGGATAACTCTTATAAAATCAAGTCTTTTTTTATAAAATAATAAATATATCCACACAAACAAACTTTGTATTATCGATTTATAAACACCAATCAAAACCACACATATAACAAAATAAAACAAGTGCCATGCACTTCACCCACCTGCACGGGGAAAAGCCACCAAATAAATACCATAAATTTTCTAAAACAGTTGATGAAATGTATGTCGGTATGGTGCAGAGCCGGATGCTTTGCTCCCTGTCCCCGGCAATCGCCCCCTGCAGGAACAGCGCCTTTCCCGAAAGGACGCTGTCCGCCCCCCGTTCCGGGTTTTGGCTCCCCGGGTCCGCCCCCTGCCGGGGCCGTTCCCTCCCCACCCCGGGATGCGAAAGAGCACCCCTCCCCAAAATTCCTTTTTTGTGGGATTCTCCCCAAATTATCAAAATGTTTTTATCTCATTTTTTATTTCCTTATCATTCCCGCAAAAACAATGTGTTTTTGAACTGATTCCCCTCTTAAATTATGATTTCATGTGGATCCGATGAATTTTCCGTACATTTTCCCCCGCTCTTTCCCGCTTTCAAATCAATTGACAAACCTTTCTTTTCGGGGTAGAATACACTTGTTATCTTTTAACATCAGGATAGCCGGAAGAACCAAGAATGCAGGATTTCTCCCCTCCCGCTGCAATTTCCCCGGGAGTTCGGGGCAACGCCCTGCGCACCCCCCGCCTCCTCTTGGGTCGTCCCCCTGTCCGCGCCTGCGAACCTTGTCTCCCCGGAGCAAGATCTGCCACACTATTGTAAAGGAGAGAGCCCTATGAGTCCGAAAAACACGACCTGTGAATGCGATCACGGCACCGAGTTCGAACAGATCGCTCAGGTAATCGAGCAGTACAAAGAAAAGGACGGCGCTCTGATCATGGTCCTCCACGCAGCCCAGGAGATTTACGGATATCTCCCCATGGAGGTCCAGCGATTTGTCGCTGACGGCATGAACCTGCCTGTCTCTGAAGTCAGCGGCGTTGTGAGCTTCTATTCTTTCTTCTCCACCCAGAAGCGCGGCAAGCACACCATTCGTATGTGCCAGGGCACCGCTTGTTATGTGCGCGGCGGCAAGAAGGTCGTCGACGCCATCAAGAAGGAGCTGGACGTCGAGGTGGGCGGCACCACCGAGGACGGTCAGTTCACCTTCGAGATCGCCCGCTGCATCGGCGCCTGCGGCCTGGCCCCCGCCATGATGGTGGATGACGACGTTTACAAGCAGGTGACCCCTGCTAAGCTCAGAGGCATCCTGGCCCTGTATGCCGACGCCCCTGAGACAGCCGCTGGAGGAGGTGCTGGAGCATGATTAAAAGTATTGCCGATCTGCAGAGCATGAAGGAACTCTACCTGGAAAAACTGGGTAAGTACAGTCATCTCGCCATGGTTTGTTACGGCACCGGCTGTATGTCTTCCGGCTGTAAGGACGTGCGCAACGCCCTTGTGGAAGAGTTGGAAAAGGCCGGCCTGTCCGACAGCGTCGCCGTCATCGAGCGCGGCTGCATGGGCACCTGCGCCGTGGGCCCCGTGGTCTACGTCCTGCCCGATGAGACCTATTACACCGAAATGACCCCCGATCGGGTCCGTGAAGTCGTTCAGAAGCACTTCATCGGCGGCGAGCCCGTTATGGAGTACACCTTCTACGACAGCATCCAGAAGAAGCGCGTGGCCAACATCCACGACGTGGCCTTCTTCCGTGACCAGGTCCGTATTGCCCTGCGCAACTGCGGCCTGATCGACGTCAACTGCATCAACAGCTATGTGTCCAAGGACGGTTACCTGGCTCTGGCTCGCATCCTGGAAAAGGGCGACCGCGTGGAAGTCATCGAAGAGCTGAAAAAGTCCGGCCTGAGAGGCCGCGGCGGTGCAGGCTTCCCCGCAGGCGTCAAGTGGGAGGCCGCTTACAACCAGCCCGGTGACGAAAAGTACATCATCTGCAACGCCGACGAGGGCGACCCCGGCGCATTCATGGACCGCTCTGTCTTTGAGGGCGACCCCCACAGCGTCATCGAAGGTATGCTCATCGGCGGCTACGCCATCGGCGCACAGCACGGCGTCGTTTACATCCGCGCTGAGTATCCCATCGCCGTGGAACGCCTCCAGGCCGCCCTGGAGATGGCCCGCGAGGAGGGCATCCTGGGTCAGAACATCTTCGGCTCTGACTTTAACTTTGACATTGAGATCCGCATCGGCGCAGGCGCCTTCGTCTGCGGTGAGGAGACCGCACTGATGGCCTCCGTGGAAGGCAAGCGCGGCGAGCCCCGTCAGAAGCCCCCCTTCCCCTTCCAGAGCGGCCTCTTCGGCAAGCCCACCATCATCAACAACGTGGAGACCCTGGCCACTGTGCCCGCTATCATGCTCAACGGCGCAAACTGGTTCCGTCAGTTCGGCACCGAGCAGAGCCCCGGCACCAAGGTCTTCGCTCTCTCCGGCAACATCATCAACACCGGCCTGGTGGAGGTCCCCATGGGCACCCCCCTGTCCGAGGTTATCTACTCCATCGGCGGCGGCATCCCCAACGGGAAGAAGTTCAAGTCCGCCCAGACCGGCGGCCCCTCCGGCGGCTGTATCACTGCCGAGAACATCAACACGCCGCTGGACTATGAGTCCCTGGCAGCTTTGGGCTCCATCGTGGGCTCCGGCGGCCTGATTGTCATGGACGAGGACACCTGCATGGTCGATACCGCCCGCTTCTACCTGGACTTCATCCAGGAAGAATCCTGCGGTAAGTGTACCGCCTGCCGCATCGGCACCAAGCGCATGCTGGAGATCCTGAACCGGATTACCGCAGGCGAGGGCCAGCCCGGCGACATCGAGACCCTGGAGCACCTGGGCGCCGTCATCAAGGACACCGCCATGTGCGGCCTGGGCCAGACCGCTCCCAACCCCGTCCTCTCCACCATCAAGTACTTCCGCAATGAGTATGAAGAGCACATCGTTGAGAAGCTCTGTACCGCAGGCGTCTGCGCCGACCTGGTCTCCAGCCCCTGCGAGAACACCTGCCCCGCCGGCATCAACATCCCCGGCTACATGAGCCTTATCGCCACCGGCGACTACATGGGCGCAGCCCGCGTCATGCTCCGCGATAACCCCTTCTCCGGCATCTGCGGCCGTGTCTGCACCCATCCCTGCGAGAGCCGCTGCCGCCGCGGCAGCGTAGACGAGGCCATGAACATCTGCGAGCTGAAGCGCTTCGCCACCGACTGGGCCTACGAGCACAACTTCCCCTCCGACGAGGACCTCAAGCCCGTGGCTCAGCTGGACAAGAGCGTGGCCATCATCGGCTCCGGCCCCTCCGGCCTCACCTGCGCCTACTACCTGGCTCGCCTGGGTTACCACGTGGACGTGTACGAAGCCGAGGACCGCGCCGGCGGTATCATGACCTACGGCATCCCCGACTACCGTCTGCCCCTCAACATCATTGAGCGCGAGATTGGCAACATCAAGCGGACCGGCGTCAACATCATCCTGAACACCAAGGTCGGCGTTGACATCTCCTTCCGCGCTCTGTCCGAGAACTACGACGCCATCTTCATTGCCATCGGCGCACAGAAGGCCCTCCGCCTGGATATCCCCGGCGAGGATCTGGAAGGCGTCTACCACGGCCTGGACTTCCTGAAGCGCGTCATCATGAAGAAGGACCTGGACTTCACCGGCAAGAAGGTCGCTGTTATCGGCGGCGGCAACACCGCCATCGACTCCGCCCGTACCGCTGTCCGTCTGGGCGCCAAGCAGGTCGTCATGCTCTATCGCCGCACCGAAGAGGATATGCCCGCTGACAAGATTGAGATCCGCGACGCTCTGGAAGAGGGCGTGGAGATTCGCACTCTGGTCAACCCCACCGACTTTATCGGCATCGGCGGCAAGCTGAACAGCATCTGCATCATGAAACAGAAGCTGGGTCAGTTCGACAGCTCCGGCCGCCGCAAGGCTGTCGCCAGCGGCGAGAGCTATGTGGAAGAATTCGACATCGCCATCCCCGCCATCTCCCAGACGCCCGACACCGCCTTCGTCAAGGGTACCATTAACCTGAACGGCGACCGCGTGGTGGCTGACCACTACACCCAGGCCACCTCTAAGCCCGGCGTCTTCGTGGGCGGCGACGCACACCGCGGCCCCAAGGACATCGTCAACGCTGTCCACGAGGCAAAGATCGCTGCCTCCGGTATCGATAAGTACCTGGGCGGCACCGGCGAACTGGCCAAGGGCTTTGAACAGGAAATCACCGATTATCACATTGAGGGCGACATCGTTGCCCACGACCGCTTCCTGACCAGACAGCTCGAAGCGGAAGAAGCAGTCGGCAGCTTCTGCGAGCGTAACTTGGGCATGCACGAACTGGACGCCCGTGCAGAGGCAAGCCGTTGCCTGCGCTGCGACAGGAGGTAAGTGAAATGGCAGATATCAGACTCACCATCAATGGGAAAGAATGTATTGCCCCGGCCGGCAGCACCATTCTGCAGGCCGCAGAGCTTAACGGCATTCACATCCCCAAGCTGTGCTATCTGGAAGGCATCCACAAGTACGGTGCCTGCCGTATCTGCGTGGTTGAGCAAGTCAGCCCGCCCGCAAAGAACCTGCAGGCCTCCTGTATGGTGGAAGCCCGCGACGGCATGGTCATCGAGACCAACAACGCCCGCGTGCAGGACGCCCGCAAGACCATGTATCAGCTGCTTCTGTCCAACCACGACAAGAAGTGCCTGACCTGCGCCCGCAACCAGGACTGCGAACTGCAGGCTCTGGGCCGCGAGCTGGGCGTGGAGGATTCCCCCTACGAGGGCGAGCGCAAGCTGCTGCCCATCGACGTGAGTGAATCCCTCACCCGCGACCCCAACAAGTGCATCCTCTGCCGCCGCTGCGTCAGCGTCTGCACCAAGATCCAGACCACCGCTGTCCTGGCCGAGGAGAACCGCGGCTTCGACACCGTCATCACCCCTGCCTTCGGCCTGAACATCGGCAACACCTCCTGCACCTTCTGCGGTCAGTGCGTGGTCGTCTGCCCCGTGGGCTGCCTGAAGGAGACCAGCCACAAGGACCGCGTCATGCAGGCTCTGAACGACCCCAACAAGTACGTTGTGGTCCAGCCCGCTCCCTCCGTCCGCGTGGGCATCGGCGAGTGCTTCGGCCTCCCCGCCGGCGGCTGCGAGACCGGCAGACTGGCTGCCGCCCTGCGCCGCATGGGCTTCGACGACGTCTTTGATACCAACTGGGGCGCCGACCTGACCATCATGGAAGAGGGCACCGAGTTCCTCAAGCGCTTCAAGGCTGTCCTGAGCGGCGGCGTGGCTACCCTGCCCATGACCACTTCCTGCTCCCCCGGCTGGATCCAGTTCATCGAGCACACCTATCCCACCGAGCTGGACCACCTGTCCTCCTGCAAGTCTCCCCACACCATGTTCGGCGCAGTCATCAAGAGCTACTACGCCAAGAAGCTGGGTAAGAAGCCCGAGGATATGTACGTGGTCTCCGTCATGCCCTGTACCGCCAAGAAGACCGAGATTGCCCGTCCTGAGATGGCCAACGACGGCGTGCCCAACGTGGACGCAGTCATCACCACCCGTGAGCTGGGCGACATGATTAAGACCATGGGCATCGACTTCCTGTCCCTGCCCGAGGAAGAGTTCGACGCACCTATGGGCCTGTCCACCGGCGCAGCCGACATCTTCGGCGTCACCGGCGGCGTTATGGAAGCTGCCCTGCGTACCGTCTACGAGGTTGTCACCGGCCGCGAGCTGCCCTTCCCCAACCTCCATGTCTCCCCCATCGTGGGCCTGGAGCAGATTCGCGAGGCTACCATCAAGCTGGAGAACGTGCTGCCTGAGTGGAAGGCCGCTGAAGGCTTCGAGGTCAAGATTGCTGTTACCAGCGGCTATGCCGGTGCCAGAAAGCTCATGGACCAGGTGAAGGCCGGTACCTCCCCCTACCACTTCATCGAGGTCATGGGTTGTCCCGGCGGCTGCGCCACCGGCGGCGGCCAGCCCAGACCCAAGCAGGATATCAACATCGTCCGCAAGAAGAGAATCGACGCTCTCTACGGCGAAGACGAGCGCAAGGTCCTCCGTAAGTCCCACGAGAACCCCTCCCTCCAGGAGTTCTACAAGGAGTGGGGCGAGCCCGGCGGCCATGCCTCCCACGAGTACCTGCACACCCACTATGTCGCCCGTGGCCTCTACAACGAGCTCACCGACGAACACTTCGTGGTCAGCAAGTAATTCCCAAACCTACAACCCCCCCGGAGCGAGACACGTCTCGCTCCGGGGGGTTATTCTTTGCCAAAAGAGCCATCTCCACAGCATAATCATACTGAACTCCGATTAAAACAAGACAAGAATTGGTTTGTTTTAATCGGAGTTCAGTATGAAAGCAAGAGGAAAGGTATGCGTCTCGCTCCCTCAGCCAAAAATTAGGAATTTTTGACAGTTCCCTCACCAGAGGGAGCCAGTGTAGAACGGCGCCCGGTGAAGGGCAAAAGTGGGATAGATTCGTAAGAAATAGAGCACATTTTGCCTGCTGCGTCGGCCGCCCCCATCTGACGAGGGGGGATGGCAAAATCTCTGATTTTGCCGGGGGGAGAGATAACGAAGCCCGCTTCAAGCCTCTTTCTTCCTTTCCCTGCCCACGCTTCCATCCATCCCTATCCCACAAAAAAAGAGAGGGAGAATCTCTTCTCCCTCTCTGTAGGTCACTTTTCGTGATTCTTCTTACTTGAAGTATCTCTCCAGCAGGCCCTTGAATGCCTTACCGTGGCGAGCCTCGTCACGAGCCATCTCATGGACGGTGTCGTGGATGGCGTCCAGGTTCAGCTCCTTGGCGCGCTTTGCCAGGTCGAACTTGCCGGCGGTTGCACCGTTCTCGGCCTCAACACGCATCTCCAGGTTCTTCTTGGTGGAGTCGGTCAGGACTTCGCCCAGCAGCTCTGCGAACTTTGCTGCGTGCTCAGCTTCTTCATAAGCTGCCTTCTCCCAGTACAGGCCGATTTCAGGATAACCCTCGCGGTGAGCCACGCGGGCCATAGCCAGGTACATACCGACCTCAGTGCACTCGCCCATGTAGTTGTTGCGCAGATCCTGCATGATGTCCTCGCGGGCACCCTGTGCCACGCCGACGATATGCTCTGCAGCCCAGGACATCTCGGGGCCCTGCTCGATGAACTTCTCAGCGGCAGCCTTGCACTGGGGGCACTCAGCGGGGGCGGCGTCGCCCTCGTGAACATAACCGCAGATACCACAAACATACTTTGCCATAGTGTATTCCTCCGTATTCTGCTCCAAAAGGAGCTGATTTTATTGCTGTGTGCAGATTTGCACCTCTTAACTATGCATATTGTACACGATTGCCCCGAATTTGTAAAGTTCTCTTCTTCACAGATTCACGGTGTGTTTTTTAGTTACTTTTCTTTGTCATTTTTGTGATATTATCACAGATTTTCCATTTCAGCCAGCAATTCCTCCCGGTCGTACAGGGCAGAGAGGACCGGCAGCATGGCATTGGGGCTGAGGTGCTGGGGAAGCTCCAGCTTCTTCAGCAGGGCCCGGCGCTTTTCCCGGCTCCCTACACCGCCGGAGAGCCCGCAGGCAAAGAGGTCCGCCTTGGTGAGGGGCACGGCGGCGGGCGCAGCCCCGCTCTCCCCCTCCAGCAGGGTGGCGCCCGCCCGGAGCAACGCCTGTTCCAGCACCTCCGGGCGCATACCTTCCACCCCCAGCTTGCCCTCCTTCCCCGGCTTCCGCTTGCGTTTTTCCTTGCCGAAGAGGTCAGGCACATAGGCATGCTTCACCTGGTCCTGAGGGAGGGCCCCCCTCAGATAGTTGCGGATGACAAAGCCTGCGCCGTCGCTGTCCGTCAGGATGATAAGCCCGCGCTTTTCACCGATCTTCCGGAGGAGCGCCAGCTTCTCCTTATCCTTGAAGATCCCGAACCCGGCGGTCTCCAGAATCACCGTGTCCACCATCTGGGCCAGGGTGTTCTTGTCGTAGCGCCCCTCCACCACGATGGCCTCCCGGATCTTCAGCATGATGACCCTCCTGCTGACAGTTCCAGCATCAGGTCCACCAGGAGCTCCTTTGCATCGGCACCGGCCACGGACTTCATAGCCAGGTCGGTCTCAGCGCAGCGGCCCATGGCCCACTTGCACCAGTCCGGGCCGTGGTGTCGGGCGGCCTCCATAAGCTTCTCCGCCGGGTAGGTGGAGCGCATCCCCCACAGTTCTTTGACCCACTCACTGCCCCTGCCGCTCTCCAGGGCCAGGCGGGCGCTGTAGAGCTGCCGCAGATGCTTGCCCAGGGCGGCCAGAATCAGGATGGGGTGCTGCTGGAGCCGCAGCAGGTCGTTCAGCACGGAGAAGGCCCGGTCGAACTCCTTCCGGGTAAGAGCCTCAGTCATTTGGAAGACGACTGCCTCTACCGTCGGGATAGCCACTGCGTCGATGTCCTCCCGGGTGACCCGGCGGTTCCTTGCATAGGTCCCGATTTTGCCGATTTCGGAAATCAGCCCATTCATCAGGTCCCCGCAGAGGAAAATCAGGTACTGGGCGTCGGCGCTGCTGATGTCATGGTCCAGGGCCCGAAAGCGGCGTCCGATCCAGTCCACCAGGTCGCTCTGGGCCTGGCGGGCAAACTGCACCACCTGGCCGTGGGTCTTGATGGCCCCGGCCAGTTTCTTCATACGGGCATCGCTCTTATAGGGAATGGTATCGTAGACGAAGACCACGCAGCAGTACTCCGGCAGGTCGGCCAGGAGGGCCGCCATCGGCCCCCGTTCCTCCTCCGGGGCCTTGAACAGGTCGTAGTCGTTCACCACCACCAGGGTCCGGGGACTCATCATGGGCAGGGCATCCACGGCCTCCGCCAGCTTCTCAATGGTGAGGCTCTGCCCCGGCAGCAGGTGGTAGTTAAAGCTGTCCATCCCTGCCGGAATCAGCTTCCCCTTCATCTGCTCCAGGTAGTAGTCCCGCAGGTAGGCCTCCTCCCCGTGGAAGATGTACAGGGATCCAATCGTCCCGGCGGAGATATCTTTTTTCATCTGACGGTATGCTCCGTCATTTTTTGCTTCGGTTTTCTTTGCCATTTATCCATCCTCCTGACGGCTGGCATACAGCGTCACCGTACCCATCAGGTCGGTGCGATAACAGGTCACGCCCATATCAGACAGGCGGTCCAGGGTCTCCTGGGCCGGGTGCCCGTAGGAGTTATAGCCCACAGGAATCACGGCCATTTCGGGGCGGATGGCCTCCAGCAGCGCCTGGCCGGTGGAGGTCTTCGAGCCGTGGTGGCCCACCACCAGCAGTTCGGTATCAGGCAGGTCGGTCCGGGCCAGCAGCCGCTGCTCCATCTCGGTGGGCATATCCCCGGTGATGAGGGCGTCCCAGTCCCCCACCGTACACACCATAGCCAGGCACCCCTCGTTGGCCCCTCCGCCCGCAGACAGGGGTGCGTAGACAGTGAGGTCCGCCTTGCCCAGGTCCACCTGTGTCGTCTCGCTGATATAGTGGATGCGGGTCCCCTGCTTCTTTGCCGCCGCCTCAATCTCCCGGCGGAGGTCGCTCTCCTCGTCCAGCTGGGGCAGGAGCAGGTCCCTCACACGAATCCGGCCCATAAGCTCCGGCACACCCCCTGCGTGATCCTCGTGGAAGTGGGTGAGAACCAGCAGATCCAGGGTCCCCTTGCCTACAGACTGCAGGAACGTCGCCGCCGTGTCACCGGGGGATTTTGTCCCGCCGCAGTCCACCAGAGCGGTGACATTCCCGGCCGTAAGGGCCACGCTCTGGCCCTGGCCCACATCCAGCACAGTGACCGTGAGGTCCGCCCGCCGCACCGTCTCCATGGTGAGCAGGTAGGAGAGGCACAGGGTTATGATACAGGCACACACCGGCAGGATTGGCCGCTTTCCCTTCACCGGCACAAAGAGGTAGAGGCACAGCACCAGGTAGGCAAACCCCGCCCACAGGGCGAACCATCTGGAATCCAGATTGACGGCCGCCAGAGAGCTGCGGCTGATTATTTCCGCAACCCACAGGAAATAGCGGATGGGCAGCCCCACCGCCACAGCCACCAGCTTGCCCAGGGGCAGAATCAGGGCGCCCAGCGCCACCGAAAGCACGCCGCCCAGGAAGGCCAGGGAGACCGCCCAGCTGGTGAGCAGGTTGGACAGGGGCGCCAGCAGGGAGAACCGCCCAAAGTACAGGGCGGACAGGGGAATCGTCAGCACCATGGAGCCCAGGCTCACCGCCAGCACGCTCAGGACAGGCCCTGCCAATTTCCGCCACTTCTTGGGTACCCGGTTGGTCCAGTCCCGGCTCCATGGCCCGCCCCAGAGGACGATGCCCGCCGTAGCCAGGAAGGAGAATTGCAGGCCGGCGTTGGCGATGGCGTAGGGGTTGGCCACCAGCAGGACCAGCAGGCCCACACTCAGGGCAGCCATGGGGTGGCTGTCCCGGCCCAGGTACCGGCCCAACAGCATGATTCCGCTGAGAATTACCGCCCGCACCGTGCCGGGGGCGTTCCCGGTCATAATGGAGAAGGCCG
>JABUSR010000025.1 GCA_021442645.1 Ruminiclostridium sp. | reverse complement strand
TCGAACTCGCTACCTCCACCTTGGCAAGGTGGCGCTCTACCAGATGAGCTACACTCGCATCGACAAGAGGTATCTTATCACTCCCATGCCGATTTGTCAACGCTTTTTTTCGGTTTTTTCGAACTTTTTACTGGGGCTCTTCTGGCCCCCAGGAGAGGAGGATCTCCGCCACACGCTGCTGTCCCTGGTTGGGGTAGAGGTTTACCGTGACGGCTTCCAGCGGCGGCAGGGGCAGGGACTGGCTGGCGTAGGCCTCCAGCACTCCCTGGCGAATGGTCTCGGCACTGTCCCGGGCGGTGAAGTAGCTAATGCGGAAGATGGCCTGGGTAGGAAGGCTGGGCAGCAGGTCGACCAGTTCCCGGGGGATGGCGGAAGACCCGGTGACGGAAATGACCTGACGGATCTCCTCCGGGGAACGGGTGTAGGCCAGCTTGACGTTGACCTCATAGTAAGCGGGGGTTTGGCCCACATCGTACTTGATGTAGTCCACCGCCCAAGCACCCAGAGAGTCCTCCTGAGTGACCTCCAGGCAGGCCTGATCTACGTCACTGGAGGCCGAGCCGGTGACGCTGACATACTGATACAGCCGGATGATGCCATCCGGCTCTCCCTGGCCCACCAGATGGAGCAGGGCGCTGACCAGGCCCTGGTAGGTCTCGGCCCGGAGGATGGAGGGGTCCTGATCTTCGTCGGAGAACTGGATGTGGGGGGAGGAGTCCTCGTAACTGCGGTCCAGCATGGAACCGCAGCCGGAGAGTAGGAAGCATCCCAGGAGCAGGGCGCACAGCAGTTTTTTTCTCATGAGCGGGCCTCCTTTTCTGTGGGACCCCCGGGATCAGAGCTCCATAGTGAGCTGGGTGTCCCCCTGGTCCTCTGCCTTCAGCAGGGCCCCGGCGGCGGGGAGACTGCGGGCTTTGTAGCGGCTTTTGTTTACCACTTGGCTGTCTGCCAGGAAACGGGCGGTCTGGACAGTGTAGGAGCGCTTCAGGGTCATTACCTGGACTCCTTGGGTGGAGCGGGTAGCTTTCAGAGGGACCCGGTCGCTGGAGAAGAGCAGGGCTCGGCCCTCGGTGGAGTAGAGGACTACCTCTGCGTCAGTCTCTTCGGGCAAAAATAGGATGGCCTGCAGGGGGCTCTTGTCCGAGTAGGCCCCGGTGAGCTTCTTGCGCTTGGTCACTGTCTGGTAGGCGGACAGGGGGAGTCGGGCCACTTTGCCGTTTTCAAAAAAGAAAAGCAGGTGGCCGGTGTAGTCGCCGGGGAGGCAGGCCCAGAGAATGGTTTCCCCTTCCTCCATTTCCAGCCTGGCCGGGAGATAGTCCCCCAGGAGGCTGGCCTTGCCGTCGTCAAAGTCGTTCACCCAGGTCTTGTAGCACTGCTGGCGGTTGGTGAAGAGCATCAGCTCGGAGGCGTTGGTGGACTCCCAGCGGAAGGCTGGGCCATCCCCCTCCTTGTACTTCTGTTCCCCGGACATTCGCAGGGACTGGGGGGTGATCTTTTTTAAGTAGCCTTCCCGGGACAGGAACAAGTGGACGGGATAGGCGGGAATCAGGTCGATCTCGGGTTCAGTCTCGGCCAGGTCGGCTTCATAGAGAATCTCCGTCCGCCGGGGGCCGGCGTGGGCCTTCTTGACCCGCTCCAGTTCTTTGACGATTTCCCGCCGGATACGGGAAGGCTTCTCTATAAAGTCCTCCAGGTCAGCGATATCCTTCTCCAGCTGATCGATTTCGGCGGTGCGTTTGAGGATGTACTCCTTGTTGATGTTCCGCAGGCGGATATCTGCCACATACTCGGCCTGAATCTGATCCAGGGAAAAGCCGTCCATCAGGTTGGGGACCACCATAGCATCCAACTCGGTGTTCCGGATGATAGCGATGGCCCGGTCGATGTCCAGAAGGATAGCCGCCAGACCCCGGAGTAGATGGAGCTTATCCCGCTTCTGGCCCAGGGTGTATTGGGCGGCCCGGCGGACACAGTCGGTCCGCCAGCGGGTCCAGTGGTCCAGAATCGCCCCCACCCCCAGGACCTTGGGCATCCCGTCGATGAGGATGTTGAAGTTGCAGGAAAAGGTGTCCTGGAGGGGAGTGGCGCGGAAAAGCTTCTGCATGAGCTTATCAGGATCGGTGCCCCGCTTTAGATCGATGGCCAGCTTCAGGCCGGACAGGTCGGTCTCGTCCCGCATATCAGAGATTTCACGGATCTTGCCTGCCTTGATGAGTTCCGCCACCTTGTCGATGATGGCCTCGGCGGTGGTGGTGTAGGGGATCTCGTAGACCTCGATGAGATTTTCGGACTTTACATAGCGCCACCGGGCCCGGACCTTGAAGGAGCCGCGGCCGGTGCGGTAGATGGTTTCCATCTCCCGTCGGTCAAAGAGAAGCTGACCGCCGGTGGGAAAGTCGGGGGCTTTGAGGGTGTCCAACAGGGGAGCCTCCGGGTTTTTGATGCGGGCCACAGCGGCATCGCAGACCTCCCCCAAGTTGAAGCCGCAGAGGTTGGAGGCCATGCCTACAGCAATGCCCATATTGGCGGAGACCAGGATGTTGGGGAAGGTGGTGGGCAGGAGGACGGGCTCGGTGAGCGTGCCGTCATAGTTGGGGACGAAGTCCACGACCTGCTTTTCGATGTCCTTGAAGAGTTCAGCACAGATGGGGTCAAGCTTAACTTCTGTGTAGCGGGAGGCGGCGCAGGCCATGTCGCGGGAGTAGACCTTGCCAAAGTTGCCCTTAGAGTCCACAGGGGGGTGGAGGAGGGCGCCGTAGCCCCTGGATAGGCGGACCATGGTCTCGTAGATGGCGCTGTCACCATGGGGGTTGAGCTTCATGGTGGCCCCGACCACATTGGCCGACTTGGTGCGGGCTCCCGACAGGAGCTTCATCTGGTACATGGTGTACAGGAGCTTCCGGTGGGAGGGCTTAAAGCCGTCGATCTCCGGGATGGCCCGGGAGATGATGACCGACATGGCGTAGGGCATATAGTTGATCTCCAGAGTGTCAGTGATAGGCTGCTCCAGAATCTGGGGCTTTAGGCCCATAACGCCCTGGGGGGCAGTTCGTTTTTTACTCTGATCCGGGTTTTTCTTCTTTGCCATAGCTGTTGTTACCTCGGGGTTGGATTTGCAGTCTGACGGGTCTTATCGCTACAGGGGCTTACGGCACCTGGGGCACACCGACGCGTTAGAGGGCAGGGTGAACAGGGACCGCCCGCAGTGGGGGCACCGGCCCAGGATACCAAGGCACACCAGGCCGACGGAGACAACGGCCAGCCCCAGCCAGATCCTGCCGATGATGAGGAGGACACAGCCGAGGACAAGGAGGATTCGGCCGGTTTTTCTTGCCTGCTTGTTGTCCATGGTTGACGATCCTTTCTGTCCGGATCAGGAGATGTCTGCCAGATCCAGGTATTTGTAGCCGTTTTCGGCGATGTGTTCCTTGCGCTTCTGGGCATTCTCCCCCAGGAGCATATCAAAGACCTGGGCGGTGGCCTCTGCGTCGGTGGGCATCACCCGAATGAGACGGCGGGAGGCGGGATTCATGGTGGTCATCCACATCATCTCCGGGTCATTCTCACCTAGGCCTTTGGACCGCTGGAGGGCGACCTTTTTGCCCTCCAGCGAGCTAAGGACATCGGCTTTTTCCTTCTCGGAGTAGGCAAACCAGGTCTTGTCACCGGAAGAGATTTCGTACAGAGGGGACTCGGCAATGTAAACATAGCCCTTCTCGATAAGGGTGGGGGTCAGCCGCCAGAGCATGGTGAGGATGAGGGTGCGGATCTGGTAGCCGTCCACGTCGGCATCGGTGCAGATGACGATCTTGTTCCACCGGAGGTTGTCCAGATTGAAGAGGGAGAGGTCCTTGTTGTGCTTGTCAGTGACCTCTACGCCGCAGCCGACCACTTTCAGCAGGTCGGTGATAATCTCGCTTTTGAAGATTTTGCCGTAATCAGCCTTCAGACAGTTGAGGATTTTGCCCCGGACAGGCATGACGCCCTGGAATTCGGCGTCTCGGCTGAGCTTCACGGCACCCAGGGCGGAGTCGCCCTCCACGATGTACAGTTCCCGGCGGGTGGGGTCCTTGGTGCGGCAGTCCACGAATTTTTGCACCCGGTTGGCAATGTCCACGCTGCCCGCCAGGCTCTTGCTTTTAATGGTGAGGCGGGCCTTCTCCCCTGCCTCCCGGCTGCGCTTGCTCACCAGGATCTGCCGGGCGGCCTCTTCCACGGCCTGGGGATTTTCCAGCAGGAAAATCTGTAAATTTTCCCGGAGGAAATCGGTCATACCCTCCTGGATGAACCGGTTGTTTACAGCCTTCTTTGTCTGGTTCTCATAGGAGGTCTGGGTGGAGAGGTTGTTGGAGACGAAAATCAGGGTCTCCTGGACATCGGGCCAGGTGATTTTGGCTTCGTTTTTGTTGTACTTGCCATTTTGCTTCAGCCATCCGTCCATGGCAGAGAGGAAGGCAGAGCGCATGGCCTTTTCCGGTGCGCCGCCGTGCTCCAGCCAGGAGGAGTTGTGGTAGTGTTCCACTGCCCGGACCGCCGGGCAGAAACAAAAGGCGCAGGAGAGCTTGACCTTGTACTCGGGCTTGTCAGCCCGGTCGCGGCCCACCCGATCTCCGGTCCAGAACTGGATAGGGGTGTGCGGGTTTTCCCCGGTGAGCTCGGCCACATAGTCGGCGATGCCGTTCTCATAGGTGAAGACGGTATCCTGGAAGCCCTTCGCCTCTTGGCTGCGGAACCGGAAGACGATTCCTGCGTTGACCACCGCTTGGCGGTGGAGCACGTCGGTGAAGTAGTCCAGGGGGATGTCCACCTGAGTGAAGACATCCAGGTCGGGTAGCCAGGTGATGGAGGTCCCGGTTTTTTTTCGGTCAGAGGGGGACACCTGCATCTCCCCCACCAGAGCGCCTTTTTCAAAGTGGAGGTCGTAGCGTTTGCCATCCCGCCGGACGGTGACATCCATGAAAGCAGAGGCGTACTGGGTGGCACAGGCACCCAGACCGTTGAGGCCCAGGGAGTACTCGTAGTTCTCCCCGGTGTTGTTTTCGTACTTGCCCCCGGCATAGAGCTCACAGAAGACCAGCTCCCAGTTGAACTTGCCCACCTTTTCGTTCCAGTCTACGGGACAGCCACGGCCGAAGTCCTCAACCTGGATGCGGCCATCCAAGTATCGGGTGACCACGATCTCATTGCCGTAGCCCTCCCGGGCTTCGTCGATAGCATTGGAGAGGATCTCAAACACGGCATGCTCACAACCCTCCAGCCCATCAGAGCCGAAGATGACCCCCGGGCGCTTACGGACCCGGTCGGCCCCCTCCAGCATGGAGATGGATTCGTTGCCGTATTCCTGCTTGGTTTTTGCCATGGGTGTTCTCCTTGTCTGTTCAGAATGGGCGTAATCACCCAGTATATTTATATAGTATTTTTATATCATAAGCTATCCGGGGGTTTTATGTCAAGGGGGCGCATCCAGGGCAGGCGCAAACCTGGTGGAGAAAGGGAAAAAGATCCCCCGGCTGGAGCTCCGGCCGGGGGATGCGGGAAAAGTTGTTACTGGCCAATGAGGTACCGGTGGAGGATGACCACCACCTGGGCCCGGGTGGCGTTGTCCTGAGGGCTTAGGGTGGAGGGGGCGGTGCCGGTGATGATACCCCGGCCCACGGCCCAGGCCATGGGGAGGGCGGCATAGCTGTCCACCTGGTTCCGGTCAGTGTAGCCGTTCAGATCGCTTAGAATCTGGGTATCTCCGCCCATGACCTGGGCATAGCGGAAGAGGATAGTGGCAATCTGCTGACGAGTGACGAGGTCGTCGGGGCTGAAGGTGGAGCCGTCGCCGGTGCCCTTCACGATACCCTTGGAGGCGGCCCACACCACGGCACTATAGTAGTAGGCCGAGGCGTCCAAATCGGTGAAGTTGCTGGTGATGTCGGCCTGGGGTGCGCCGGCTGCCCGATAGAGGACCGTGACCAGCATGGCCCGGGTCATGGATTCATTGGGGCCGAAGAGGCCGCCAGGCAGACCGTTCACCAGTTCGTAGTTGTAGGCAAAGTCCACTGCATTGGCTGCCCAGGTCCCCACGGTTTCAGGTGTCACATCGGGGAAGTGGTCAGAGGAGGTCTTACTCAGGACGTTCACATTGATGACCTTTACGGTCTTCCCACCAGAGCGGGTGGTGAGGGTCACGGGGATCTGCGCCAGGCCGCTGTAACCGGCAGCAGGCAGATAGGACAGGGTAGAGACATGGTATTCCCCGTAAATGGCGGCGTTGGTGTAGTAGCGAGCGCCGACATCCGGGATGCCCTGGCCTTTTACAAAATTCCGCAGGAGGTTCCCGGCAGTGGGGGCACCGAAGACAACGGAGACCACCGGGTCGGTGTCGGAGGACAGGAAGAAGTCAGACCCGGCAAAGGTGAAGCCGGAACAGTCGCAGTTTCTGATGTCCTTGTTAGGGTCCTCAGGGGGTGTCACTATGATCTCCAACTGGCCGAAATAGGTCTCCTCACCATAGGCAGTGAAGCAGATGGAGTAGGTCCCCTTCTGGAGGGGGGTGAAGCGCAGGTCGGAGAGGAGATTCTCTTCCCCGGAGAGGACGTAGGAGGTTCCCTCTTTGGCGTTCAGCTTGCCTACCTGGTCACCGGTGACAGAGTCTAGGTCAAAGACGACGCGGGAAAGCCCTTGAACGGCGGGAGTGAAGTCAGATTCAGGAAGCCCCTTGGTGAGTTGGTACAGCACGGTGTTGCCAACTGGGTCCCGGAGGCTGTCAAAGGTGACAGGGTCGTGCTCAACAGAAAGAGAGGCTTCCAGGCTGGTGCTGGGCAGGACCTCTACGTGGTAGACGCAGGCTGTCGAGAGGTTTTTGGAGGGATCTGTCTTGTTGACAGCCATCACCATGCAGGTGATGCGGTAGGTCCGCAGTTCCAAGGGAAGGAATTGGGCAGATTCCTGCCCGGCCATGGTCTGGTTGTCATCTCCCAGCCAGCTCAGGCCAATGACATAGTTGTCGGTGACATCATTGTCGCCATTCTTTACAGCCACGGAGGGAGCCTTCAGGGTCCGGGTCTGGAACTGACCGGCTTGGCAGTCCTTCCCGGTGAAGGACAGGACAAGCATGTCACTGACCGGGGGATTATCCTCCGAGGGCTGGGAAGGGTCGTCCTCTGAAGGCCCGGGGGGATCGTCAGTGCCGGGCTCAAAGGGGTCGTCAGTGCCGGGCTCAAAGGGGTCATCGGTGCCGGGCTCAGAGGGGTCATCAGTGCCGGGCTCAAAGGGGTCGGCAGTGCCGGGCTTGGAAGGATCATCGGCGCCGGGCTCAGAGGGGTCATTGGTACCAGGTTCGGAGGGATCTTCTTCCTCGGCCAGGATGGCGGTCAGAGGGGCCGATGTATCTAGGGCCAGAGCGGGAAGGGTAAAGCTCAGGGCCAGGGCCAGGACCAGCAGAAGGGAGAGGGTGCGATGCAGGTTACTTTTCATAATCAGTACCTCTTCTTAGGGGGTGGTCTGTAGGTTCTCTTTTTATTATACCATTGATTCGGCGGGTCTGGGAAGTATTTTTTTAAATTT
Source organism: Ruminiclostridium sp. (assembly GCA_021442645.1). Lineage (GTDB taxonomy): Bacteria > Bacillota > Clostridia > Oscillospirales > Oscillospiraceae > Evtepia. The sequence continues at coordinate 7,651 of JABUSR010000025.1, read as the reverse complement.
CCCGGCTGTCGTATTACCCCGAGAAACTCGGTGCAATTTGCCCGGATATTAAGGGGTCAGGGTGGAGAAAGCAGGAGAAGACAGATAAAAATCGAACAAAAAACCGAGATTGCACCAAATTATTTACAATTTCGCAATATAATCGATAGGAAAAAGGCTTCCCATACGAGGCAATCTGTGGTAAGATTACAAAGTAGTAACAAATATTACGGAGACCGCTGTTTTTGTAACATTACGAGACGATTGACTTGAGACATTACTATGGAGGGATTAAATGCGAGTTCGCATACTGAGCTTTGCGCTGACCCTGCTGTTGATGCTGACCCTGGTTCCCTCGGCCCTTGCAGTTACCGCCGAGGAACTTAACCAAGACGGTGTCTTTTTGAAGCAGGAGCGCAGCGGCACCTGTACCTTGGCCTCCACCGCAATGATGCTGCGGCGGGCGGCTATGCTCCGCGGAGATGCGGATTGGTCCCAGATCACCGAGCAAGCCTGCCGGGAGGCCTTTTGGATCAATGGGGTGGGTCTGCCCCACCGCTTTACCTACGACGGCATGACTGTCAGCCACGGCCGTCTGCCCGGCGGCGGGGCCAACCGACAGATTCTCAGCGATATGCTGGCACAGCACCCTGAGGGGATCGTCATCCACGCCACTGGCGTGCCCCACGCAGTTCTGCTTACTGACTGTATCGATGGTGTGTTCTACTGTGCCGACCCTGCCCAGTCCTATCCCCTGGGCCGAATCCCCGTTGACCAGGCCTACGGCACCCGGGTGGAGAATTCCTTCGCCTACTGGTCCGTGGTGGCCACGGAGGGGCCCAAAGTGGTCCTGACGGAAATCCCTAGGGACCTGCCTGCACCCACCGAGGAGGAGAGTGCCCTCTTCCGGCTGGTGGAGGAGATTACCTTCGAGGCGGAGAAGGAGCCGGCGACCTGTCTGTTGGCCTTGGGCTGAGACCTGCTTTATGAAAAAATGGAGAAGGACAATGTCCTTCTCCATTTTTGTGTGATGGATGGGATTTTTCCTATGAAAAAGGACGCCGCATAGCGGCGTCCTTTTGGTATACAAGCGTTTAGTCGAAGGCCAGACCCAGGTAGGCGTCCTGGTGAGAGAACCACTTACTCTTCATGCCGGGGTCATACCATTTGATCATGCCAAAGGCCTGGGGATAGCTGCCGGGCAGGCCGTCCCAGAAGGCGGGGGTGCGGATGTGGTACCGGGAGGCCGCCATCTCTTTGGCGATGATCTCCACAGCTTTGGCCATGTTCTGGGGAGAGATAATGAGCTCTTTGGCCAGCAGGCGGCGCTGCTGGACGTACTCGATGGCGGCGCAGCCCACCTCACCGTTCACAGTAATCTTGTACAGGTCACCGCCGGCCAGATGGCTACCAATCTGCTGGAACTGGATCATGTGGTCAGAGTAGGTCATGTGGAAGGTGCTCATGAGGTAGCTCTCCCGGATCTCGTTGTACTCGGCGGGGGAGATGACCTCCATAGAGGCGCCTTCGGTGTCCCCGGTGAGGTTGGAGGTAAGGATTTCATACTTCCGGGTGGAGAAGCACTCATCCATGCCCAGGGCATCGAAGAGCTTGTGCAGGGAGGGAGAGGCGGGTACCAGAACCATGGCCTTCATGCCCTGCTTCTTCAGGTAATCGTCGGCGAAGGCCAGCAGCTGGCGGGCGTGACCCTTGCCCTGCATATAGGGGTTAGTGGCCAGAGCGTAGACGTAGCCCACAGGGATCTCGTTGCCGTTGGACAGCTCCAGGGTGGAGGGGAGCATAGCGGCCATGGAGTTGATCTCCCCGGCCTCCTCTACAACCAGAACCTGCTCTGCCTCTGCGAATTTCTGGAAAAAGATGTCGATATAGGAGCTGGGATCCCCAAAGCATTTCTTCCACAGTTCCTTAATCTGGGGAAGATCCTCGGGAGTTGCTTGGCGAATGTTGATCATACGGATTGTCCTCCTTACTGGAAAATGGGGGCTGGGTCAGGGAGGATCTGGGATCTTCGGTGACAGTCCCGATTAAACTGACGCCGTCTCAGCGGCGCAGAAGTTTACTTGGAGATGGTCCGGGCGATAGGAGAGCTTGGCCTTGCGGAGGCCCTCCACGCCCATGTCGTCTTCCCGGTTCAAATAGGCGACCTGGGGGTAGCGGTCCCGGACGTACTGAGCAAAGGCCCGGTTTACGGCGGGGTAGGCCCCCTGAAGGTCGTGATTGGCCCGCTCGAAGTGGACCACGAAGACCCGATCAGTGAGAAGGGAGCCCAAAGCAAAGGCGAATACCTCTCCCTGCCAGCGGAGGACAACGCCCTCTAAACCCAGGGGCTCCCGGTAGTCCATCGCCCGGAGGATGGCTCTGTGGTCCTCCTCCAGGGAGGAGAGAGCCTCGGGGCCATCCCGGCCAAGGGATTTTTGGTACCAGGCCTCGTTCATAGCCCGGCAGGAGGGGAGGTCGTCCTCGGTGAGGGCTGCCCAGGTCCAACCGGGGCGGCTTTCGTCCAGCCGGTGAATGTGGTTGCGTTTGGCGTGGAGCTTCCGTCCCGGCAGGTCTGCCAGGCGGTCCACGTCGTAGAGATAGTCAAAGCCGGCCCGAATCTCGGAGAAGGTGAATCGGCCGGGGTACCGGCGGGTCAGCCAGTCCTTTTGAGCCTGCCCCAGGCAAATCAGCCGCAAGGGCTCACCCTGTCGGCGGGCGTCCTCGGCCAAAGCATCCAGGGCCGGGATGGGATCCCCCTTCCCCACAGGCCAGAGGTAGGATAGACCCCAGTCTGCCTTCATTTGGACGAGCATCCGGCTGCCCAGCCGGGCGAGGGAGACGCCGTAAGTCTCCTGCCAGCAGAAGAGCACAGGAAAGCTGTAGTCACAGAGGGGGTCCCCTTCGGCGGCGGCCAGGGGTGCGGCCCAGGTTCGGTCGCCGAGGACGGGAGGTCGAAAGTCGATCATAGAAGCGGCAAGCCCTCATATAGTGATGGTTTCGATTTCGTACTGGTTGTTCCGGGCGATGGCATCCAGGCGAATCTCCTCGGTAACCGAGGAGAGGAGGTTGTAGGCCTCACCCTGGTTTTTGGCCCGGCCGGTGCGTCCGATCCGGTGGACGTAGTACTCGCCCTCCTCGGGGATGTCATAGTTGATGACGGCATCCACGTCGTCGATATCTAGGCCTCGGGCGGCCACATCGGTAGCGATGAGGGCCCGGAGTTCTCCCTTGCGGAAGGAGGAGAGGACTTTTTCCCGGACCTTCTGGCTCAGGTCCCCGTGGATACACTGGGCGGAGACACCCTTCATTTTTAAAAGACCGGTAATTCGGTCGGTGGTATTCTTGGTGTTGCAGAAGACGATGACCCGATCCAACTGTTTCTTTTCCAGGATTTCGGCCAGAAGATCCACCTTGCCGCCCATGGAGACCTTGACCCGGTACTGGCTGATTTTGGGCTTGTTTTCCTCCACGGGGCGGACCACGATCTCCACTGGGTCCCGTTGGTAGACCCAGGAGATGTCCATAACTTCCCGGGAGATAGTGGCCGAGAAGAGACCCAAGTTCTTCCGGTTGGGGATTTGCTTAAGGATATAGATTACGTCTTTGATGAAGCCCATGTCCAGCATCCGGTCGGCCTCATCCAGCACCACGGTTTTCACATGGCCCAGGCGGACGGTGCGGCGCTTCATGTGGTCCATCAGGCGGCCGGGGGTGGCTACGATGATCTGGGGACGTTTCTTCAGGGTATTAATCTGTCGGTCGATGGGCTGTCCGCCGTAGAGGCAGGCAACCCGGATGCCCGGCAGGAAGGCGCACAGAGCCCGGAGCTCGTCCTGGATCTGGAGGGCGAGTTCCCGGGTGGGGGCCAGAATGAGACCGGTGATATCGGTGCCCTCGGGGTCAGTGTCCTCGATCATAGGGATGCCGAAGGCGAAGGTCTTGCCGGAGCCGGTGGGAGCCTTGGCCATGACATCCTTGCCGTCTTTAAAACAGGGGATGGCGCCGCCCTGCACGGGGGTGGCCAGGGTGAAGCCCTTCTGCTCCAAGGCTTTCATGATCCCCGGGGATAAGTTCATTTCGCTGTATCGGAGGTCCAGTTCGACCTCAATGCCGTTGATTTCCATAGAGTGTGTTCCGTTCTTTCTTTTGTGGGCCGTCGTAGGGGCCAACACGTTTACAGTTTCTAAATATATATTTAATAGGAATCATATCACAACAGGGAACAGGTTGCAAGAGGGGGATGACCGGGGGACAGGGGAAAAGTCCCGGGGAGAGGGGGCATTATCAAAAAATTTCCGGGAAATGAGAAAATCCCCGTGCGTTTTTCTCTATAATGTGTTAAGATGTAAAGTACCGATTTTTAGAGACGAAACCCTCTTCGGTTTCTCCGAAAGGAGTTCTTTTTATGAGAAAGACCCTGGTTCTGCCTGCTGTGTCTGTGGTGGGCGGCCTCATCGGCCTAGCCGTGCGGCGGGTCCAATTGCGGACTGCCTTTGAGCCCGGTACAGGCCTCCCCATCTCCGGTGCTCCTGCTACTTATGGTATGTGGGCGGTGGTCATCCTCACCGCTGTAGCCCTGGTCATCCTGTGCAGGGGGAAGCACCGGACCTTTGAAGCCTGCTATACCAGCGCCTTTCGGGCTACCGGCATGGTCCAGCTCTCTGCCCTCATGGCAGGGGCCATACTGATGGCTGTGGCCGGGTTCCTGAACATGGAATACTTCCTGTCTGCTCCGGTGGACTTCTTCACCGGCCGCCGCACCGTCAGCATGGTGCGGGTGGTTCTGGGGGTGGCCTGCTTGGCTGCTGCCGTTGGAATCTGGTTGACAGCCCAGCGAATGCGGAGTGGGTATCAGGTCCGGTCCGTCTGGGTGCTGATGCCCGGCCTGGCTGGGTGCCTTTGGGTCATGGGAAACTATCAGGCCTGGGCCCAGGATCCGGTAATGGGGGGATACGTTTTCTTCCTGCTGGCCGTCCTGTCCACCATAGCCGCCGGGTATCTGCTGCCGGCCTTCGCCTTTGGAAAGGGCAGAGTGACGGCTTCCCTGGTTGTCTGCCTGCTGGGCCCCGCTCTCTGCATCATGTCCCTGGGTGACGGGCGCCCACTCTGCGACGTATCCCTGCTACTGGCTACCGCCTTCTATCTGCTGGCAATGGGATCTGCACTGATGACCAACGACGCAAAATCCGTAGTCCCGGAGGGACCTGCCGCCTGCGGTGGCGGTTGTGAGAGCTGCCCCGGCTGCGGCCCTCTTCCCGTCAACCCTACACCCGAAGAACCGGAGGTATGATCTCTGAGACGATTTGCCCCGGTCTGCCGGGGACACAAGAGAAAGCAAACGCGCAAAGGCGCATGGAGGAATACACAATGGAAAGAGACCAGAAAAAGAAATTCTATATCACCACTCCCATCTACTACCCCTCGGATAAGCTCCACATCGGCCACACCTACTGCACCGTGGCCACCGATGCCATGGCCCGCTATAAGCGGCTCCAGGGCTGCGATGTCATGTTCCTCACCGGCACCGACGAGCACGGCCAGAAGATTGAGGACAAGGCCAAGGAGGCCGGCGTTACCCCGCAGGAATTCGTGGACAACATCGTCACAGGTCCTCGGGGTGTGCTGGACCTGTGGAAGCTGATGAACATCTCCAACGACCGCTTCATCCGCACCACCGACGATTATCATGTCTCCGCCATTCAAAAGATTTTTAAGAAGATGTATGACAATGGGGACATTTACAAGGGTAAGTATGTGGGCAAATATTGCAAGCCCTGTGAATCCTTCTGGACCGAGAGCCAGCTGGTGGAGGGCAAGTGCCCCGACTGCGGCCGTGAGGTCCAGGACGCTGAGGAGGAGGCCTACTTCTTCCGGCTGTCCAAGTACGCCGACAGGGTCCAGGATTTGCTGGAGAATACCGACTTCCTCCAGCCCCGATCCCGGGTCAACGAGATGGTGAACAACTTCATTAAGCCCGGCCTGGAGGACCTGTGCGTTTCCCGGACCTCCTTCTCCTGGGGCGTGCCGGTGGACTTTGACCCCGGCCATGTGGTATATGTGTGGGTGGACGCCCTGTTCAACTACACCACTGCCCTGGGCCTGTGCAACGATAAGTACGACGACTATGACCACTATTGGCCTGCCGACTACCACTTCGTTGGCAAGGAGATTGTCCGCTTCCACTCCATCATCTGGCCTGCCATGCTCATGAGTGTGGACCTGCCCCTGCCCAAGAAGGTCTTTGGCCACGGCTGGCTCCTGCTGGACGGCGGCAAGATGTCTAAGTCCAAGGGCAACGTGGTGGATCCCTATATTCTGGCCGAGAAGTTCGGCGTGGACGCCCTGCGCTTCTTCCTGATGCGCACCTTCCCCTTCGGCTCCGACGGCAACTTTTCCAATGAACTGCTCATCCAGACGATTAACGTGGACCTGGCCAATGACTTGGGCAACCTGGTTTCCCGTACCACCGCCATGGTGCAGAAGTACTTCGGCGGCGCTTTGCCTGCCGGGTGCAAGACCTGGGCCACCCCCGAGGCCTATGACACCGAGCTGATTTCCCTGGCCTCCGGCCTGCGGGACCGCTATGAGCAGAACATGGAGGCCTGTGCCCCCCATAAGGCCCTGGACGAGGTCTTCAAGGTTATCCAGCGGGCAAACAAGTATATTGACGAGTCCACGCCCTGGACCCTGGCCAAGGACATGGAGGCCAACAGCGGTCGCCTGGCCCATGTGCTGTATAACCTGCTGGAGGCCACCCGCATCTGCGGCATTCTGCTCTCCCCCTTCATGCCTGAGTCCTGCGAGAAGCTCTTCGCCCAGACCGGTGCTGCCCCTGAGGTCCAGACCTGGAACTCCGCACAGGTCTGGGGCAGCCGACAGGAGGAGGCCGCTGTCACCAAGGGTGAGAACCTCTTCCCCCGCATCGACATGGAAAAGGCCCTGGAGGAGCTGGAGGCTGCCCGCCTGGCCGCCGCAGCGCCTGCCCAGCCTGCAATCGAGCTGGAGCCCTGGGGGGAGGAAGTAGCCTTTGACACCTTCGCTCAGTCCGACTTCCGTGTGGTGAAAGTCAAGGCCTGTGAGGCCGTGAAGAAGTCCAAGAAGCTGCTGAAGTTCACTCTGGACGACGGCACCGGTACCGACCGACAGATTCTCTCCGGAATCGCCATGTTCTACAAGCCTGAGGATCTGGTAGGCAAGTCCCTGGTGGCCATCGTTAACCTGCCACCCAGAAAGATGATGGGTTTGGACTCCTGCGGTATGCTCCTCTCCGCGGTTCATAAGGAGAACGGCGAGGAGAAGCTGAACCTGATTATGGTCAGCGACAGCATTCCTGCCGGGGCTAAGCTCTGCTGAGCCCTGCCGGGAAAAAGCAAAACAGTAAAATAGCAAAACAGGGATCCGACAGTCCGGCGGGTCCCTGTTTTTTAGCATGGGGGGATTTCCCGTCGTCTGCAAAAAGTTTCGCGGTTTGGGTTGACAAACCGTTTCGGATTTGGTATCATAACTTTCGCCCGCGGGTGACCGGGGGCCGTTCGGGAGCATAGCTCAGCTGGGAGAGCACATGCCTTACAAGCATGGGGTCACAGGTTCGAGCCCTGTTGTTCCCACCAAAAATGGCGCGGTAGTTCAGTTGGTTAGAACGCCGGCCTGTCACGCCGGAGGTCGAGGGTTC
>JABUSR010000009.1 GCA_021442645.1 Ruminiclostridium sp. | reverse complement strand
AAGGGCATCTATCGTCTGTGGGCCCAGCAGGGCTGGAGCGCTCCTGTGCTTTCCGAGGGCTTTAAGGCCGGTACCACCAGCCTGTCTCTGCCCCTGCCCCGGCGGGAGTTCTCCCCGGAGGACCTCACCCGCCAGCTCATCGCAGAATATCTCACCGACCAGATCTCTGCCACAACAGAGAAAGTGTCCGCAGGACTGGGCCTCTCCTCCCGGGATGTATCCGCCGCTCTGGAGGACCTGACCGCCCAGGGGCTTGTGGTCTTGACCCCTGAAGGCTACCGTCTGCGTGCCTGAACCTCACAGATTGTTCTGGTCCTTGAGGATGGGCTGGAGGTGCATGAGCAGGTCCACCTTACTGTTGACCTCAAACTTTTTATAAATGTTGGCGATGTGGGTGCGGACAGTGTAAATACTGATGTGCAGTTCCTCGGCAATCTGCTCGTTCTTCATGCCCGAGGCCAGGTAGTACACAATCCGCCGTTCTTGCTGGGTCAGGCTGTTGTAAGGATGGTCGATGTTCTTGGGCATCTCCTTGGTCTGGCAGGTAATGAGCATCAGGTGCCAGGTCTGAAGCAGACCAGCCGGGGCCGAAGACAGAAATGCCGTGTGGTAAAATGTAATGTCCCGGGCCAGGGATGTAATGGTCTGGCTGCTGCTGCCCTGGGCGCTGAGCCGCTCCCCCACCTCATTGACCATGGTCTGGACCTCCCAGAACTGGGGATCCCCCTGGTAGTTGCTCCGGAGGAAATGCCCGTGGTTGTGCCGGTACTGCTCCCAGAAAATCTGGCTGATCTCCCGGGCAGCTCCGTTGCACTGGATGACGGTCATCTCTTGGTTCAGAAGGACGGCCCCCTGCTTCACATCTTGGAAGAAGAGCTGGAAATTGTCCTGGAACCGCCCCTCTCCGTTGTGGCGGAGGTAGGTCTGGTAGCTGGCCTCCACCAGGCTCCCCAGATACTCCAGCAGAGCCCGGTCTTCCTCCCCGAACTTTCCCTGCTCCTTGGACCGGAAAAGAGCCATGGATCCAATGATTCGTTCTCCCTGGAAGAAGAAAATCACTGCCTGGTAATACAGGTCCTCCCCCATCATGTGGATGCCATAGGGGGTCCGTTCGTACTCCTCAAAGGACATAACGTCGTCGGTAAAGAGCACCTGCCGGCCCCGGAGTTGGGCGGGCAGATGGGAGTACCGGAAGATATCGTGCTTGTAAACACGCTCCTTGTAGTCATACATAGGGCCGTAGCGGATTCCATAGGTGATGTAACTGTTCATGGCACCCTTCCGCCGTGAGGCCCCCGGGGATGGGATCCCGTGGGTGAAGAAGATGCTCCGCCGATAGCCAAAGTGCTGGTCGAAGAGGGAGAGCACTTTCTTGGGCAGGTTTTCACTGTCCCGGGCCAGGTCCAGTGAAAATTCCAGGACAGACCCCTGCCACTTATCCGGAATCTTACGCATAACTGCCTCCTGTTTGTTTCCTCAGTTCCTTGCCCATCGGGCAAAGGGGCTCACTTTACTATCCATTACAGCTATTATACATAGTTTATATGAATAATACAAGTTTTTCTCCACTAAACATACCAGTAAAAAGTCTTCCGGTTCTCGTACTTTTTCTTGACAGACTAGCTATTGGGTGTATAATAATATGTGTTGTAAGTTTTGAACAGTATATTTATATAAAATTGACAAAACTAAGTTTAACAGGAGGACACCTCACATGAGAGAAGTCGTAATCGTCAGCGCTTGCCGTACTGCTATCGGTAAGTTCCAGGGTCAGTTCAAGGATGTTTCCGCTCGCGAACTGGCTATCCACGTCGGCAAGGAAGCCATCCGCCGTTCCGGCATCGACATCAACCTGATTGATGAGATCGTTATGGGCGAGTGCTATCCCGGCATGCAGGGCTCCCTGCCCGCACGTCAGGTCTCTATGCGCATCGGCCTGCCCGTTGAGAGCTCCGCTCTGTCCGTCAACCAGAACTGCGCTTCTGGTATGCGCGCTCTGGAGATCGCCTGCCACAACGTCATGCTGGGCAAGACCGACATCGGCCTGGTGGTCGGCGTTGAGAACATGACTCAGGCTCCCTTTATGCTCCCCAAGGCTCGTATGGGCTATCGTATGGGCGGCATCCCCACCGAGGGCGGCGCCGAGCTGTTCGACTCCCTGATTCATGACGCACTGTATGACGCACTGGTCCCCGGCCACATGGGCGTCACCGCAGACAATGTTGCCAAGCTGTGCAACATCTCCCGTCAGGAGTGCGACGAACTGGCTGTCATGAGCCACAACCGCGCATGTGCCGCTATCGAAGCCGGCAAGTTCAAGGACGAAATCATTCCCTTCGTCGTCCGCAAGAAGAAGGGCGAAGTTATCATCGACACCGATGAGCATCCCATCCGCGACTGCAACCTGGATACCCTGTCCAAGATGAAGGCTGTCTTCACTCCCGACGGTGTCACCACTGCAGCCAACGCTTCCGGCATCAACGATGCAGCAGCTGCTGTTATCGTCATGACCCCTGAGAAGGCCAAGGAACTGGGTTGCACCCCCATGGTCAAGCTCATCAACTCCTGCTCCGCAGGCGTGGAGCCCAAGTACATGGGCATCGGCCCCGCTTACGCTATCCCCAAGTGCCTGAAGGGCGCTGGCATGGACTTCTCCGACGTTGATTACTGGGAAATCAACGAGGCCTTCGCTGCTCAGTTCCTGGGCGCCGGCCGCAAGCTGAAGGAAAACAACGGTTGGACCGTGGATCTGTCAAAGACCAACGTGAATGGCTCCGGCATCTCCTTGGGTCACCCCATCGGCTGCACCGGCCTGCGTATCATCGTCTCCATGATTTATGAGATGCAGCGTCAGGGCACCACCGTGGGCGGCGCTTCCCTGTGCGTCGGCGGCGGCCCCGCTATGGCCTCCCTGTGGACCAGAGACATCTGATTTCCCTCGCACGATTCAAATTCGAACTAAAAACCCCCGGCACAGCAGTGCCGGGGGTTTTTCCTTACCACACGCCGAAACCATATGCCGGAAAAGGCCTCTGTACAATCCCAATCAACTATCGTATAATAAAAAGTAATGAATCCGTAGAAGGAGGGCTATCCATGGACAGCATGTGGCTTGAGATCATTCTGAATACCAGATCTGAGGAGCTTGACGCCGTCAGCGCCACCCTCATCGCCAACGGGGTCCCCGGCCTGGTGGTGGAGGAGGAAGAAGAGTTCCGCACCTTTTTAGAAGAGAACCGCCAGTACTGGGACTATGTAGACGACGAACTCATGGAACAGATGAAGGGCGTCTCCCGCATCAAGCTCTATGTTACCGACGACGAGGATGGTAAGAAACAGTTGGCCTCCTACCTGGAGGGCGTGGACATTCCTTACACCTCTGTCCGCCTGCGGGAGTACGACTGGGCCCATAGCTGGCAGAAGTACTACCGCCCTCTGGCCATCGGCGAAAAACTGTACATTATCCCTGAATGGGAGCGAGACACTGCTGATGTCCCTGCCGGCTGTACCACCCTTGTGATGAACCCCGGCCTGACCTTCGGCACCGGTTCCCATGCCTCCACCCAGCTCTGTCTGGAGGGCATCGAGTCCTTCGTGATTCCCGGCCGCCCCGTGCTGGACCTGGGCTGCGGCAGCGGTATCCTGGCCATCGCCAGCCTCCTTCTGGGCGCTTCCCATGCCACCGGTGTGGACATCGACCCCAAAGCCGTGGATGTGGCCTATGAGAACGCCGCCCTCAACGACCTGGGCAAGGACCGCTGCCGGTTCCTGGCGGGCAATGTCATTGCCGACCGCAGCCTGGTTGAAGAGTTGGCCCAGGTACAGGCACCTCTGGTGCTGGCCAACATCGTGGCTGACGTCATCATTCCCCTGGCTCCCGTGGTCCCCCGCCTGCTGGCTGAAGACGGTACCTTCCTGTGCTCCGGCATCATCGACAAGCGCGGGGACGAGGTGGCCGCTACCCTGGAGAAGAGCGGCCTCACCGTCATCCGCCGATTTGAAAAGAACGGCTGGGTAGCCCTGGCCGCTCAGGTCCGATGACCATGGACCGCCCCGCGGTCGTTCGGCCCATTTCCCTGCCTAGGGGCAGACGGGTGCTGGTCATCAGTGATATCCACGGGAATCTTCCCTTCCTGAAAGGCCTGCTGCGGAAAACGGGCTTTTCTGACGCAGATATTCTCATCGTTCTGGGCGATATTCTGGAAAAATCCACTGGAAGTCTGGATACCCTGCGGTATCTCATGGAGCTGTCCAAGACCCACACCATCCACTTTGCCCAGGGCAACTGCGACGCCACACCTCTGGGGTTCCTCAGCGGAAAATGGCCTGATGAGATCGCCGCCCGATACGGGCGCTTCTGGGGGGATAAGTGTACTTGGGTGTCTATGGCCCACCTAGCAGGGGTCTCTGTGGAATACATCAGCGATTTTCCCGCTGCCCGTCAGGCCATATGTGCTGCCTTTCCGGAGGAACTGGCCTTCCTGGACGCCATGCCAACCATCCTCACGAACGACGACTATCTTTTCGTCCACGGGGGTGTCCCCCGGGAGACGGATTTGGAGTCTCTGACAGCCTGGAGCTGCATGAAGGACGACGACTTTCTCAGCCAGGGCCACACCTTCCGCCGGTGGGTCATCGTGGGCCACTGGCCGGTCTGTCTCTACCGAGAGGACATCTGCCAGGCCGATCCCATCATCCTCCCCCAACGGCATATCGTCTCCATTGACGGCGGCTGCACCCTGAAAGAGGACGGCCAGCTCAACGCCCTGATTCTGCCGGAGGAGCCCGGAGGCGCCTTCACCTGTGTGTCCTACGACGACCTCCCCACCGCCACGGCTCTGGCTGACCAGGCCCCCTCCCCGAATCCTCTGAATATCCGTTGGGGTCACAGTCGTGTGGAGGTACTGGAGTCCGGCGGGGAGTTCTCCCTCTGCCGTCACCTGGAGACCGGGCGGAAGATCGCCATCCTCACTGACTTCCTCCAGGAGGCTCCCCAGGGCCTCATCTCCCGCGATGCTACTGATTACCGCCTGCCGGTGCGGGCTGGGGATACCCTCTCGATCATCCGCCGAACCGGTCGGGGGGCTCTGGTAAAAAAGGACGGTGTCACTGGCTGGTATCTGGGGCCCTTAGGTAATTCGTGACGAATTCCCCCAGGGTCCCTGTTTTTTTCATCAACCCTACACTGTTTTTTCATCAACCCCGAAAAATTCCTTGACTTTACCGTCATATCTTGGTATAATTTCAAAGCCGCTTTGAATGGGTGATAAGTGGGCTGTGGCTCTGCAGTCCCAGTCCCGCCCCCGATAGCGAGCCCGTAATTAAGGAAAGAGGTGCACACAGCATGCATGCAATCATCGAGACCGGTGGTAAGCAGTACAAGGTCGCAGAAGGTGACGTCCTGTTCATCGAAAAGCTGAACAACGAGGCCGGCGACGAGATCAAGTTTGACAAGGTCCTGGCTATCCTGGGCGACGAGCCCAAGTTCGGCACTCCCGTGGTGGATGGCGCATCCGTCGATGCTTCCGTGGTGAAGAACGGCAAGGGCAAGAAGATTGTCGTCTTTAAGTACAAGCCCAAGAAGGGCTACCGCCTGCGTCAGGGTCATCGTCAGCCCTACACCAAGGTCGAAATCAAGAAGATCAACGCTTAATGACAACCGCATCCTTTGCAACGGACGGCAGCCGCATCGTCTCCTTCACCGTGAAGGGACATAGCGGATTGGCCGATTCCGGGGAGGATATCCTCTGCGCGGCCGTCACCAGTGCTGTTCGCCTCACCGAGTGCGCCATCAACGACGTACTGGGATTAGAGGCCGCCGTGAAGGTCAGCGAAAAGGATGCTTCCATTTCTCTCAAGCTCCCCCGCAATCTGGAGGGAGAGGCCGACCAGGTCTGCCAGACCCTTCTGGCTTCCCTGATGGTCTACTTCGTTCAGTTGCAGGAGGAATATCCCGAAAACATTACTGTCATGGAGGTGTAACCTATGCTTCATATCGGACTTCAGTTCTTCGCACATAAGAAGGGCGTTGGCTCCACCCGTAACGGCCGTGATTCCATGGCTCAGCGTCTGGGCGTCAAGCGCGGCGATGGTCAGTTTGTTCTGGCCGGCAACATCCTGGTCCGTCAGCGCGGTACCCACATTCATCCCGGCACCAACGTGGGCATCGGCAAGGACGACACCCTGTTTGCTCTGAAGGACGGCCGCGTCAAGTTTGAGCGGATGGGTAAGGACCGCAAGAAGGTCTCCATCGTGGAGGCTGTTGCAGAATAATTCCTGCTTATTTCAGCAACCTAAGCCCCGAACGGAAACCCGTTCGGGGCTTTTCTTCCAAATCCGTTTCCATGTTCCTCAGAAAAGGAGGTACCTATGGCTAATTCATTCATCGATACCGCCCGGATTCTGGTCAAGTCCGGGGCGGGCGGCAATGGTGCCGTCTCCTTCCACCGGGAGAAATACATCGCCAACGGCGGTCCTGACGGCGGCGACGGCGGCCGGGGCGGCGACGTAATCCTCCAGGTGGACGACCGGATGTCCACCCTGATGGACTTCCGCTACAAGCGCAAGTACGCAGCGGAGAACGGAGGCAACGGCGCCGGCAAACTCTGCACCGGCAAGAACGGCTCCCCTCTCGTCATCAAAGTCCCCCGGGGCACCGTGGTGCGAGATGTCGAGACCAACGAAATCATCAAGGACATGTCCGGCGATGAGCCCTTCGTCCTCTGCCGGGGCGGTAACGGCGGCTGGGGCAACAAGCACTTCGCCACCCCCACCCGTCAAACTCCCCAGTTCGCCAAGGCCGGCTTACCCGGCAAAGAGCGCAGCGTCCTCCTGGAGCTGAAGCTCCTGGCCGACGTTGGTCTGGTAGGCTTCCCCAATGTGGGCAAGTCCACCCTCCTCTCCGTGGCTACTAAGGCCCGGCCTAAGATTGCCAACTATCACTTCACAACCCTCTTTCCCAACCTGGGCGTGGTCTTTGTTGAGGAAGGCGTCTCCTTCGTCATGGCCGACATCCCCGGCATCATCGAGGGCGCCGCTGAAGGGGCCGGTCTTGGCCACGACTTCCTCCGGCACATCGACCGGTGCCGCCTTCTCATCCATGTGGTGGACGTGTCCGGCTCCGAGGGGCGGGACCCTGTAGAGGACTTTGAGTCCATCTGCGCCGAACTCCGGGAATACAGCCCTGAGCTGGCCAGCCGCAAGATGCTTGTGGCCGCCAACAAGGTGGATATCCTGGAGGACCACATCCTGCTGGATAAGCTGAAAGCCCATGTGGAGACCCTGGGCCTCCCCTTCTTTGAGCTGTCTGCCGCCGCACACATGGGCGTACGGGACTTGATGAAGGCCGCCGCCGGGGAGCTGGCCCACCTGCCCCCGGTGATCGTCTACGAGCCCGAGTATGTGGAGCGTCCGCCCCAGGTGGATACTTCCGACCCCCTCACCATCCGCCACGAAGACGATGTGTGGATCATCGAGGGCCCTTGGCTCCAGAAAATCATGGCCAACGTCAATTTCTCCAACTACGAATCGAGAAACTGGTTCGACCGGATGCTCCGCTCCGCCGGGCTCTTTGATCGGCTGGAGGCCATGGGCATCAAGGATGGCGACCTAGTCAGTCTGTACGACCTGGACTTCGAGTATCAGCGATGACAAGAACACCCGAGCCGCCGTAGGGCAGCTCGGGTGTTTTCTGTCTGTTGGGCTTGATGGAAAAAATGTGGCTCTGGGCCATCACTCCCACTCTACCAGGTCATTCGTTTCCTCCGGGAAGTCGTGGTCCTGGTGGCCTCCTCTCCGGCCGCCTCCGGGCCATTTGCCCCGCCGCATCGAAGGCATGGGCACAGAGAGATGGAAAAGCTCATTGAGCAGCCAACACAGGAAAACAAAATTTAGGATGGGCGCGACAAAGCTTGTCACGATCAAGACGGCAATGCTGGTGTAACACTGTTGGATGCATTCTTTAACGTATTCAACTGCACTAGTAACGGCCTCCTTCGCCTTATCAATGAGATTCGTCAGCTTGATATCCTTCACCTTATCCAAAAAACTGCGGTCATCGTCCGTGTCTTCTGCGGCATCACTGGCCTCCCCGGCATTGCTGACACTCTTAGTACTCTCCTCCGTCATCTGGATGGTCTCCTCCACGTCAGACAGGTAGTCGGTTGCCACTAAGTTGACGAGGTGAGTACTGCACGGGACCAGCAGCGCAAGGGCCAGACCGAACACGACCAGCTTGAAGGCGAGCTGTTTCAGCAGGATCCTCTCAAATACCGCAGAGAGAGCATACAGCACGCAGGCGATAGGGATAACAACCTTGAAGACAAGTCCGATTCCTTTAAGAAGCAGAAGCTTTTCAAAGAACAATGCCCCGAGAATGAGGACGAAATACTGACTCATGTCGGCCAGAGACTGGGCCAGCGGCGAGGCAATATCATCTGGAAGAGCAGAAATCGCAACAGAGAGCCCCATGGTCACCCCGGTAAACTTAGCAACCGTAGACTCGCTCTCTTTAATACTTTCAAGAGAGTCCTGCACAAATCCTGTTTTCGGCAGGGCCCAGGAAAGAATGGCGATAGACACCACCATAAGGACCAAGGCGGCTATGACCCTCGGCACCCATTTCTTCTGTGTTATGAACTGCATACTTTCATTCCCCTTCTTTCTGATGTATGAAGTGTACTTTATCATACCAGTTCACAGAATTAAACGCAAGGGCGCTCTTCCTTTTGTTTTTCCCTTGCTCTCAAAAACAGACGGCAGAGGTTTCAACCCTCTGCCGTCTGTTTGTTGCCGTCAGGCAAACATCAATCGGGGGATATCATATCTGGGGGCACTGTTGTGCAAAGTTCCGGGTCAGGGGAGCAGAACTCTCCGGCGGCAGGGATGTCTCCCACACCATTCAGGATGAGACGGGGGCGATAGGGGAACCGCTCCACCGTCTCCCGGCTGCTGACGCCGGAGAGGACCAGGACGGTATCCAGACCTGTCTCGATTCCGGCCACCATATCCGTGTCCATGCGGTCCCCAATGATGGCGGCGTCCTGAGATCGGACCCCCAGCATATTCAGACCGGTCCGCATCATCAGGGCATTGGGCTTTCCCACATAGTAGGCCGCCTTGCCGGTGGTCAGCTCGATAGGTGCAACCAGTGCCCGGCAGGCGGGGACAATCCCCTGCTCCGTGGGCGCGGTCAGATCTGAATTGGTCCCGATAAGCCGTGCGCCTTTCTGGACGCATTTCACTGCCCGACAGATGTTGTCGTAAGTATAACTGCTGGACTCACCAACGATGACATAATCAGGAGCCGTCTCATCGAAGGTAATCCCTCGCTCGTAAAGGGCGTTCAGCAGGCCGGGCTCTCCGATAACGAAGGCCCGGGCTTTGGGCATCTGGCCGGCGACAAAGGCCGCCGTGGCCAGGGCGCTTGTGTAGAAATGCTTCTCGTCGATCTCCAGCCCCATCCGGGCGAGCTTTTCCTGAAGCTCCCGCTGGGTCTTCCCACTGTTGTTGGTGAGGAAAAGAAACTCCTTCCCCTCCCGATACAGCCAGGCCACAAATTCACGGGCGCCGGGAAGCAGACGGTTTCCGTGGTATATGACTCCATCCATATCGCAGATGAAGCCCTTCTTTTCCAATAGCGTCTTCATACTGGTCTCCTTGGCCGTCTGGGGCCGTTTCATCGTTTCTCTCAAGCACGACCCCATTGTAGCTCGGGCCAGGTAAAATCCTCCATCCGTTTTCCGTTAAATTTCAACCAAATGAGGTGTTTTTTCTCCAAGAGCAGGGAACCTCCTCCCTGGCCTCATCCGGAAAAGCAAAAGACAGGAGAGGAATCTCCTGCCTTCTGTTCTTCCTTAAATACTCCGTGCGGCGTGGTAGCCGGTGTGGATGGCGTCCCAGATCTGTCCACCCCGGATGCGGTCCCCCACAGGGATGACCTTATCACAGGCCGTCCGGAGGGAATCCCCATAAGGTCCGGCGGGCTGCGTGCCCAGGGCCAGCACCACCCGGTCGCAGGGGTAGACGTACTCTTCCCCTGTCTGGGTATCCACAAACCAGATCCGATCCTCGCCGATTCGGGTGAGGGTGCGGCCGCACAGGAAGACCACGTTGTTCGGCTCCAGCACGGCAGTGACCCCGTTGCGGTTGGACCCCAGTACGCCGGGAGCCAGCCGGGAGGCAGCCTCCAGCACCAGGACTGCGTTGTCTTTCTCCCGCTCCGACAACAGTTCTGCGGTCTCCAGGCCGGTCATGCCCGAACCTACCACCACAATGCTCTCCCCAGTGGGAGATACCCGACCAGTGATGACCTCCGGTGGGGTGCACACCAGGGGGCTGTCCGTCCCCCGGATAGAATCCGGGACGGAAGGCAGACCGCCGGTGGCGTCCAAAATGGCGTAGGGGTGCATAGCCTGCAGCACCTCAACAGAGGGGGCACTGTTCAGCCGCGCCTCCACTCCGGCCTGGGCACAGCGGCGTACCAGACTGTCCGTCAGGCCCTGGATACGCTCCTTCCGGGGGACGGCTCCGGCCAGCTTCAGCTGACCGCCCAGGGCGTCGCTCTTCTCAAAGAGCACCACCTTGAAGCCCCGGCGGGCGGCCATCCAGGCCCCCTCCAGACCGGCAGGGCCTCCGCCCAGTACCACCACCAGGCGGCCGTCGCCATCCCTCTTCAGCAGAGGAATCTGGGCCTCGTACCCAGTCTCCGGGTTCACGGCACAGGTAATATGTCCCTCAGAATAATAGTGTCCCAGGCAGGCCATACAGGCGATACAGGGTACGATGTTTTCGTCCTGCCCTGCAAGGGCCTTGTTGGTCCAGTCGGGATCGGCCAGGTGACATCGGACGGAGCCAGCAAAGTCCAGAACACCCTCAGCCAGGAGCTTCTCCGCATAGGCGGGCTCCCGAATCATGGCCACCGCCAGCACGGGTATGGACACAGCCCCCTTCACCGCCTTGGCCAGGTGCCCGCGCCAGCCCTGGCGGAAGTGCATGGGCTCCATGCTCTGGCTGAGCTTGCTGGAGGTCCCCGAGGCACTGGCGTTGATGGCATCCACCCCCCAGCTCTCCAGCATCTGGCAGATTTTCACGCCGGTGTCGGCGTGGTAGCCGTTTACCCCGATATATTCCTCGATGGATACCCGGAACATCAGAGGGAAGTCCCGGCCGCAGGTGGATCGGACGGCCTCCGTGATCTCCCGCAGGATCCGGACCCGATTCTCCAGGCTGCCACCGTACTCATCGGTACGGTGGTTGGTAACAGGGCTCAGGAAACTGTGGAGCAGGTAGTGGTGGGCGGCGTGGATCTCCACCCCGTCGAAGCCCCCCTCCTTCACCCGGCGGGCAGCCTGACCGAACTTCCGGACGATATCATGGATCTCCTCCCGGGTGATTTCCCGGGCACTCCCCTGCTTCTTCCCCCGGGCGTCACTGGCGGAGACCAGCCCCCCGGTGTTCAGCTTAGGATCGGCGTTGGCCCCGGGATGGAAGAGCTGGGCGAATATCTTCGTGCCGTAGGGGTGGACTCGGTCGGCCAGAAGCCGGAATGACGGGATGTTCTCCTCCCGGGCTGCGTTGAGTTCCCGAGAGAAGAGGACGCCCCGTTCCTCATCCACACAAACCATCTCCGTTATGATAAGCCCTACACCGCCCCGGGCCCGGGCCTCATAGTAGGCCAGCATATCTTCGGTCATGGTTCCGTCCGGCTGGGACAATGAGGCCGAGGCCGCCGTCATGGCCATTCGGTTTTTTATCGTCAAAGCACCAATCCTGCCCGGTGCGGCAAGGTGTTCATACATTTCGGGCGCCCCCTTTTTCGTTGGTTTTCTGCCTGTATTCTATCGGGTTTCCCCTAAAAAAGCAAGGAGAGGACGGCATCGGGCCCCCGAACAATACGCCCTCCTAGGGCCCTCTCCGCTTGTCGGTACCTCCCAGCTTTGATTGGGACATAAAAAGCCCTTCGAGACCGGGCACTCCGTTCTCGAAGGGCTTTCCTATGCTCTTCCGTTTTGATGCACACATGGCCCGCAGGTCATGCCCCCGTCTGAGCGGACGCCTTGGTGGGATTCCGGGAGACCCGGCCGTAAATGTCGTCCACGGTGTGCCACTCCACCCGCATGAGCTCCGAGGTGGCGGAACGGGAGGTATTGTCAACCATCCAGGCAATCTGCTCCTCAAAGTTCATACAGAACCGGGAGTTATGCCGTGCCCACGGAACGGCCGCAACAATCACGCCGTGGTCCTTGCAGCGGACACGGGGGGCGTCGGCCTCGACATACACCTTATTGCTGCCGAGATCCATTGCGCGCCAGCGGCGTCTACCCCGACCGCCGTCGTAGGCAGGAGACTTCTGGCGGCAACGGCCGCAACGGCCCTGTTCTCCCTTCGTGGGGTGCACCTTGATCACCAAATCCTTGCCATCGGATTCCCACGCAATGTCTTCCACGATGATTTTTCTGGTTCCGACCAATGACTGAATAATGTCCTTCGTTTTCATAAGAAGAACCCAACTTTCTTTCTTCATTTTTTGATAGGATTCTAAGGGAACTCACTACGTGCGCCGTAACTCCGTTACGCCATTTGGACCATACATAATGTCAAGACTAACTCGTTCCCTCTTGGCCTATCCTTTGGGCTGTAATCCCGCAGGAGCCCGCTGTCCTTACTTCTCCACGGTTGCGTCTCCACACATAGGACTATCACCCTTTGTCTTCTAAAGTATAGCATATGCTACAGTCACTACTCGGTCGCTGTTCGGTTACTACTTGGATACTATTTAAGAAAAAAACAAAAATTTTCGCAAAATTTTTGTTTTTCTCAAAATCAACTTCTCTCCCCTTCTCTTCTATTTCTCTTGACGCACACTCTTTGGTCCGTTACACTGTAAGATATCCTTGTTTCTGTACACTGCATGGTATCTGGCCAACACGGGCCATATATACCTAACGGAACCCTGGATGCCGAAGCGACCGGCACCAACTTCCGCCGAATCTGTCTGCTGCAGCTCTCAGACCCAGACCTTGAAAGGGTGTGACCCGATATGATGTTACAAAACGAAACCGCCACCCTGTCCAACGGTGTGACTGTCCCCCGGCTGGGCTTCGGCACCTATCTGACCCCCAGCGGGGCGGTGTGCGTAGACGCCGTCACCACCGCTCTGGACCTGGGCTACCGCCATGTGGATACCGCCGCCTTCTATAAAAACGAAGCCAGCGTGGGCCAGGCCGTCCGAGCCTCCGGCCTGCCTCGGGAGAAGCTTTTTCTCACCACCAAGGTGTGGAACACCGAACGGGGCTATGAAAAGGCAAAGGCCTCCATCCTGGCCAGCCTGAATCGGATGGGGCTTGACTACCTGGACTTGTGCCTCATTCACTGGCCAGCCATCCTCCGGCAGTATCCGGACTGGGAGGACCTGAACCGGGACACCTGGCGGGCCTTTACCGACCTCTATGCCGCCGGGAAACTCCGGGCGGTAGGGGTGTCTAACTTCAAGCCCCACCACCTCCGGGCCCTTATGGAGGCCGGTGTAAAGCCTATGGTCAACCAGATCGAGCTCCACCCCGGCCAGCCCCAGACCGAGACCCTGGAGTTCTGCCGGGCTAACGGCATCCTGGTGGAGGCCTGGTCCCCTATGGGCCGGGGCGCCCTGCTGGAGCACCCCCTCATCACGGGCATCGCCGCCCGGCTGGGCAGAACCCCCGCCCAGGTCTGCATCCGCTGGTGCCTGCAGAAGGGTGCCGTCCCGCTCCCCAAGTCCGTCACCCCCGCCCGAATCCGGGAGAACGCCGCCGTCTTCGATTTTTCCCTCTCCCCAGCGGACATGGGCGCCCTGGACGGAATGCCCCCTACAGCCCGCTCCCACGACCCAGATGAAGTGGACTTCTGACCGGGCTCCGGAACCGACTCCCATAAGAACAGAACAGCCCTCGGTGAAAAACATCGAGGGCTGCTTCATGTGCTGCACTATTATTATAATCTATATGTGCCCCCATTCTTGGAAAATGGGCTCAAAACAGCCGGGGCTGATGGTTGGTCAGTCCCGGCGTTGCATCGTTTTGCAAATTACACGTCTTTCTTCGCGAAGAAGGCAATTGCTGCGCAGAGCATGCTGATGGTCAGCAGCACAGAGGAGACCGCGCCCTCTCCCGTGTCGGAAAATCGGATATACCCCGCCACAGCAAAGCAACAGGCAATCACGACAAACAAAATTCCTATCCCAATAAAGGCTCGTCTCTTAGGATTCATTGTACACCAACCTTTCACTCCTTAGTCTATGGATGCACGCAGATGATATCCGGTTTCGGCATATACGGAAAACCAATACTCTCCCGCAGAGAGCCTGATTGGCACATCTGTCCCTGTATTGGTATATACGCTTGCGCCCTCGGCATTGACAACCTCAAAGGTAACCGGAGACTCTGCCTGCAGCTCGAGGTCCAGGTAGTACCTGTCTGCGTACTTTACGTCGAAACTGAGGTACCGCTCATTCTGAATCGGTTCCGACACCTCTTCCGTGCCTTGCTCCGCAAAAGCATAGGGGCGCATTTCAGTCAAAAGAACGTTACCCACACATCCCACCAATATAATACATAAAAAGGCGTTAAATAGCAAGCGGCTTCTTCGATGGTTTCGCACCGATTCCGGTCTTCTCATGAGAACCGCACCGCAAAGCATAACTGCGCACTCGACCGCAAATAGCAGCAACTGGAACAGAACGGGCAGGTGAGGCTGCAAAACCATACGTACCAAACTGATTACCGCAAACACGCCGCAAATGGCGCCAAGAATTGCGCCTATCCGCACCCAGCGCTTTTGAATCTCGTTAAGAGATTCCCTGTCTGTGAATATCTCATATTCCTCCTCCGGAAGAGAGGGATCATATATTTTTCGGAAGAAGTGCCACCCGTTGAAGGTGGAGTTAACATATTCCCAACCCTGTTCCCGGAAAATCTCGAGGTATCTCCCCATATCTTCTACCTTATGGTAGTCCAACTGATAGCGGTAGCAAATATCGGGGCGGTAGACGAATCTGCTGTGGAAGCAGCCGCCCTTTATAAGCTGCCAGCCCTTTTCCGAAGCGGCATTCAGGTCTTCGATCTCTTCTTGGTAGTCCCATGCCGGATAAACCTTATAGGACGTTCTGTATTTCTCAGCCATTGTTATACCTCCCCTGCATTTTCAAGCATCCGCCGGAGCCGCAAGATTTCGCCCTTCAGCGCCTCCCGGCCAAGGTCTGTCAGCTGATACAGTCTGCGGCGCTCCGCCCCTGTTTCGTTTGACATGATTTCCTGGATCCAGCCCTTTTTCATCATGTTACTTGTAGCACCGTACATCGTGCCGGAACCGATCTTTACATCACCGCAGGACAGCTTTTCCGTCATCTGCATAATACCATAGCC
>JABUSR010000265.1 GCA_021442645.1 Ruminiclostridium sp. | reverse complement strand
GAAACGTTCACGATGCCGTTGGCGTCGATATCAAAGGTGACCTCAATCTGAGGCACGCCGCGGCGGGCGGGTGCAATGCCGTCCAGGTTGAAGCGACCCAAGGTCTTGTTATACTGTGCCATGTCTCTCTCGCCCTGGAGGACATGGACCTCAACGGAGGTCTGGTTGTCTGCGGCAGTGGTGAAGATCTGGCTCTTCTTGGCGGGGATGGTGGTGTTGCGCTCAATGAGCTTGGTGTTGATACCGCCCATGGTCTCAATACCCAGGGACAGGGGGGTGACATCCAGCAGCAGCAGGCCCTTCACGTCGCCCACCAGGACGCCGCCCTGAAGGGCTGCACCCATGGCCACACACTCATCGGGGTTAATGCCCTTGAAGCCTTCCTGACCGGTGATCTTCTTCACAGCTTCCTGGACGGCGGGGATACGGCTGGAGCCGCCCACCATCAGGACCTTAGACAGGTCAGAGTTGCTCAGGCCGGCATCGGACATGGCCTGGCGGATGGGGCCCACGGTGGCCTCCACCAGGTGAGCAGTCAGTTCATTGAACTTAGCACGGGTCAACGTCAGGTCCAAGTGCTTCGGCCCAGTGGCATCAGCGGTAATATAGGGCAGATTGATGGCAGAGGTGGTAACGCCGGACAGCTCAATCTTGGCCTTCTCGGCGGCCTCCTTCAGGCGCTGCATGGCCACCTTGTCGTTGGTCAGGTCAATGCCCTCTGCCTTCTTGAACTCGGCTGCCATCCAGTCCATGATGGCCTTGTCGAAGTCATCGCCGCCCAGGCGGTTGTTGCCGGCGGTAGCCAGAACTTCGATAACGCCGTCGCCAATCTCCAGCACGGAGACGTCGAAGGTGCCGCCGCCCAGGTCGTAGACCATGATCTTCTGGTCATTTTCCTTATCCACACCGTAAGCCAGTGCGGCAGCAGTGGGCTCGTTGATGATACGCTTGACTTCCAGGCCGGCGATACGGCCGGCGTCCTTGGTAGCCTGGCGCTGTGCGTCGGTGAAGTAGGCAGGAACGGTGATAACAGCTTCACTGACGCTTTGACCCAGGTATGCCTCTGCGTCGGCCTTCAGCTTCTGCAGAATCATGGCGGAAATCTCCTGGGGGGTGTAGCCCTTTCCGTCCACGTTGACTTTGTAGTTGGAACCCATCTCGCGCTTAATGGAGATGACGGTGCGGTCGGGGTTGGTGATGGCCTGGCGCTTTGCCACCTGGCCGACCATACGCTCGCCGTCCTTAGAGAACGCGACGATGGAGGGTGTAGTGCGGTTGCCTTCTGCGTTGGCGATGACGACTGCTTCGCCGCCTTCCATGACGGACACGCAGGAGTTGGTCGTACCGAGGTCGATACCGATGATCTTAGACATAACTGGTTCCTCCTTAATAAGAACAGTAGATGATATTTTATGGTAAAAAGATGAATTTACTTGTGTTTTCCGGCGGTGATCAATTGGCCACCTTGACCATGGCGTGGCGGATGACTTTGTCGCCCAGCTTGAATCCGGTCTGGAAGACTTCCACCACGGTATTTTCGCCCACTTCCTCGTCGTCCACATGCATGACGGCGTTGTGGACATTGGGGTCGAAGGTCTCACCCTGGGCGGGAATCTCCTGAATGCCCAGCTTTTCCAGCACGGTCTTCAGCTGCGTCATGATCATCTGAACACCCTTGGCATAGGCCTCGTCAGCGGTCTCTTGCTTCAGGGCTCGCTCCAGATTGTCGTAGACGGGCAGGAATTCCTTGGCTGTTTCCGCCTTGGCGGAGGTCCAGGCGTTCTCTCGTTCCTTCTGGCTGCGCTTGCGGTAGTTGTCGTACTCGGCCAGCAGACGGAGGTATTTGTCCTCCTGTTCCCGAATGGCAGCCTGCGCGGCCTCCTCGGGGGTCTGAGTCTGTTCGGGCTCCTGGGCCACTTCTTCCGCGGCCTCCTCCTGCTGGGACTCGGGCTTGTTCTGATCCTTATCTTGTTTGCTCATAGCACTGGTTACCTCTTAATCTATAAATCCTCGGGGGCATCCCCGGCTGGTGGCGGTATCTCGCCTTTGCCAAACATACGGGACAGCCCCTCCGCAAAATAGGAGAGCCGGGCTGCCAGGTCTGCGTAGTCCATTCGGGTGGGTCCGACCACACCGATGACCCCCTGCATCCCTCCGCCGATGTCGTAGCTGGCCATGATCACGCTGGATTCCTTCAACTCGTCGGCCACATTCTCCGGGCCGATAAGAATCCGGACGTTCTGCCCCTGAATTACCGGCAGGTGGATATCATCCCGCATCTCTGACAGGTAGTTCATCAGGGGCTCCGCCCGCTCCAGGCTCTGGTACTCCGGGTGAGCCAGCAGACTGGGGATCCCGGCGGTGTGGACCACGCTGCTCTCCAGCTCCTCCAGAATCTCCATGGCGAAGGAGACCACCAGGCTGATAAGCCCGTATGCCTCCCCTGCCGCATGGGCAGATACCCGCATGAGCTCAGGAGTAAGTTCCTCCAGGGTCTTTCCTGTAAACGATGTGTTCAGCAGGGTGGCCAGCAACTGGAGTTGGGTATCGGACACCGCAGAGGACAGACGGAAGAGTTTGTTCTTCACCACCTGATTGTCTGTCATCAGGACGGCGATGAAAGCCGTTTCCTCCACCATGAGCAGATCGTACCGGTTGATTACCCGCTTCTTGGTTCCTGTGGTCAGGGCGAAAGTGGGATACTTGGTCAGTTGGGAGATAATCTTGCCCGCCTCGGACATCACTTGGTCCATTTGGCGGATTTTCAGGTGAAGGGCTTCGTTGATCTTCTGGGTCTCCTGGATGGTCAGCCGGTGCTCCTCCATGAGTTCGTTCACATAGAGCCGGTATCCGCTGGGAGATGGAATCCGCCCGGCAGAGGTGTGAGGCTGCTCCAGATAGCCCAGGTTTTCCAGCTCCGCCATCTCATTACGAATGGTTGCGGAAGAGACCTTCAGGCCAGCGCTGGCCACAATGGCCTTGGAGCCCACAGGTTCCGCCGTCGCTATGTAGTTTTCAACCACTGCGCGAAGAATCTGCTTTTTGCGCTCCGACAGTTCCATGGGGTCTGGCCTCCTTTGTTCTCGGGCCGTTTTAGCTTTAGCACTCATTGCCCACGAGTGCTAAAGCTAAAATATCACTTTGCCCGGAGAATGTCAATAGTCAAGTATGAATAACCTTTGAACTTTTTTGTTTTTTGCTCTTTTTTATAGTTTTACCCCATCTTCCCGTCACTTTTCGTGCAATCTTTGCACCTGCTGACAGAGACTGCCAAAACTGCCACCCCTCGCCCCGTTTGACAGCAGAAGAGGAGCACCCCTGCCGGGGCGCTCCTCTTCTGCTTTTTCGTCGGCTACCGTGCCGCCGCAGGCCCTCATTCCTCGCTGCGGCCGTAGGTTCCGGACATATAGTTGATAAACTGCTGGGCCGTGCGGCCAGAGACTCCTCCGTGGCGGAGTTCCCATTTGTTGGCCTCAGCCAGGATGACCTTTTCATCGGCCAGCACCCCGTGGCGTTTTGCCATTTCCAGGACCATGCCCTTAAACTGCTTATGGTTGGGGATAGAATAGTGAATGCGGGTACCAAACCGGGCAGACAGAGAGAGTTTCTCCTCCAAGGTGTCCGACCGGTGGACGTCATTCTCATGCTCCATGTCTCCCCGGTCTTTCCAGGTCTCCCGGATGAGATTCCGCCGGTTAGAGGTAGCGTAGAGCAGCACATTATCGGGCTTGCTCTCCACTCCGCCCTCAATGACAGCCTTCAGGAACTTGTACTCCACCTCGTTCTCCTCGAAAGACAGATCGTCGATGAAGATGATGAACCGGTAATTGCGGTTCTTCACCAGAGCAATGACGGCAGACAGATCCCGGAACTGGTGCTTGTAAATCTCAATCATTCTCAGTCCCTGGTCGTAGTACTCATT
Organism: Ruminiclostridium sp.; assembly: GCA_021442645.1. Taxonomy (GTDB): domain Bacteria; phylum Bacillota; class Clostridia; order Oscillospirales; family Oscillospiraceae; genus Evtepia. Next base: position 11,480 of record JABUSR010000265.1, on the reverse strand, counting down.
GATAAGGGCCTTTACACTGGAGGATTTTCCTGTTCCTGCATCGCCATAGAGCAGTGCATTGTTGGCACTGCGTCCGGCCAGGAATGCCTCCGTATTCCCCCGCAGCTGTGCCTTCTCTGCCTCATAGCCGATGAGGTCGGAGAGCATTACCTTGTCCGTGTTGTAGATGGGAATAAGGCTGACGCCCTCCCCGTCGGACTTGATGCGGAAGGCCTTGTTCAGACCAATAAGGCCCACGCCGTACTGGCGGTAGTGCTCCGTCACCAGCCGGAAGAAAGCCTCCTCGTCCTCGGCAGCGGCCAGGCGGCGGCTCAGATTCCGGACCTTTTCACTGACATTCCGGTTGTATCTCCGCTCATGTTTGCTGATGCAGTGGTAACTGCACAGGGTGGTGAAGCAGTCTATGCCCAGGTCGGCCTCGATGGCGGAGAAGTCATAGTGGAACAGGGCCCGGAAGACCCCAAAATCCCCCCGGGCAAAGTGGTTCACGGAGCCCTCCAGAGCCCCTACCCGCTCGGTAATGAGGCTGAAGGAATTCTCGTTGGTCATCAGCAGGAAAGTCAGATAATTCTGCCACAGATTTTCATCGAAGCCATAGTCAGTGGCCAGATCCAGCAGGGCCTTCACCTGGTCGTAGATGCCCCGAACCAGAGTCTGCCGGGGGCAGGTCTTCCCTTTCCAGTCCTGGAACAAACCTGATAACTTCATCAGGATGCTTTCCTGGCCCAGGTCGCCATAGAGCAGCAGTCGGGATACCAGTTGATCCATACCCATCTCCTCCTATTATAGATAAAGACAAGCCTCCCCTGCGCCGGGGGGCAGGGCCGCCCGGAAGCGGTCCCCCCGCCCTCTCGCAAGGGAGGCATTTCCATGCGTGATTACTCGACCACGACTCTCCAGCCGAACTTATCTTCCAGCTTGCCCAGCTGGATGCCGGTGACGGTGTCGTAGATCTTCTGGCTGACGGGGCCGATTTCGCCGCCGCCGATGACCATCACTTCATCCTTGTAGCGCAGCTTGCCCACGGGGGAGATGACAGCGGCGGTACCGGTACCGAAACACTCTTCCAGCTTGCCGTCCTTCTGGGCCTTCAGCAGCTCATCTACGGAGATGCGGCGCTCCTCCACGTCCATGCCCCACTCGCGGCAGAGCTGGAGGACGGAATTTCTGGTGATACCGGGCAGAATGGAGCCGTTGAGCATGGGGGTAACAATCTTGCCGTCGATCTTGAAGAAGATGTTCATAGCGCCAACTTCTTCAATGTACTTACGCTCCACGCCGTCCAGCCACAGCACCTGGGAATACCCATCATGGTGGGCCTTCACCTGAGCTGCCAGGGAAGCTGCGTAGTTGCCGCCGGTCTTGGCGTAGCCCATGCCGCCCTTAACAGCACGGACATAGTCGTCTTCAATCCAGATGCCCACAGGCTCCAGACCGGACTCATAGTAGGCGCCGGAAGGAGACATGATGATCATGAACAGGAATGTGTCAGACACGTCAACGCCCAGGAAGGGCTCAGTGGCGATGATAAAGGGGCGGATGTACAGGGATGTGCCGGGCTCGGTGGGGATCCAGTCCTCGTCCACCTTCACCACAGCTTTGACAGCCTGGACGAAGTCCTCCACAGGAATCTGGGGGATGCACAGACGGTCATTGGTATCGTTGGTGCGCTTACCGTTCATGTCGGGGCGGAAGAGCAGCGTCTCTCCGTTGACGCCCTTATAGGCCTTCAGTCCTTCGAACATCTCCTGGCCATAATGGAAAACCATGGAGGCAGGAGACAGAACCAGGTCCTGGTAGGGGACAATGCGGGGATCATGCCAGCCCTTTCCATTGGTGTAATTCATGACGAACATATGGTCGGTAAAGATCTTACCGAAGCCCAGCTTACCGGTGGGCTTTTCCTTGGGATTCGCAGTTCTTTCAATCTTGATATCTAACATTTGAAATACTTCCTTTCAAAAGAATTTTCACGGGAATCAGACTTCCAGAATGGCACCCTTATCTGCGGAGGAGACCATCTTGGCATAGCGTGCCAGGTAACCGGTCTTGACCTTGGGCTCTGGGCAGACCCAGGCAGCCCGGCGGGCTGCCAGCTCCTCATCGCTGACCTTCATGGAGATGGCATGGTTGGGGATGTCGATGGCGATAATGTCACCCTCCCGGACCAGGCCGATGTTGCCGCCGCTGGCTGCCTCGGGGGAGACATGTCCGATGGAAGCGCCGCGGGTAGCACCGGAGAAACGGCCGTCGGTGATGAGTGCCACTTCCTTGTCCAGGCCCATGCCTGCGATAGCAGAGGTGGGGTTAAGCATCTCGCGCATGCCGGGGCCGCCCTTGGGGCCTTCGTAGCGGATGATAACCACATCGCCGGCCACAATCTTACCGGCGTAGATGGCGCTGATGCAGTCCTCTTCGCTGTCAAAGACGCGGGCGGGACCCTCGTGGACCATCATCTCGGACGCCACGGCAGCTTGCTTGACCACGCAGCCGTCGGGAGCCAGGTTGCCCTTCAGCACAGCGATGCCGCCGGTCTTGGTATAGGGGTCCTCGATGGGGCGGATGATGTCATGGTTCCGATTAATCACGCCCTCCAGATTCTCTGCGATGGTCTTGCCGGTGCAGGTAATAAGGGAGGTGTCCAGCAGGCCCTTCTTGGTCAGCTCCTTCATGACAGCGTAAACGCCGCCGGCCCGCTCCAGGTCCTCCATGTAGGTGTTGCCGGCGGGAGCCAGGTGGCACAGGTTGGGGGTGTTGTCGGAGATCTCGTTGGATGCGTCGAAGGAGAGCTTCACGCCGCACTCATGGGCGATAGCAGGCAGATGCAGCATGGTGTTGGTGGAGCAGCCCAGTGCCATATCCACAGTCTCTGCGTTGCGGAAAGCAGCCTCGGTCATAATGTCGCGGGGGCAGATATTCTTTTCCACCAGCTCCATGATTTTCATACCGGCGTGCTTGGCCAGGCGCAGACGGGCGGAGTAGACGGCGGGGATGGTGCCGTTGCCGCGGAGTGCCATGCCGATGGCCTCAGTGAGGCAGTTCATGGAGTTTGCAGTGTACATGCCGGAGCAGGATCCGCAGGTGGGGCAGGCGTTGTTCTCATACTCCTCCACGCCTTCCTCGTCCAGCTTCCCGGCGTAGTAAGCACCCACGGCCTCAAACATATGGCTCAGGCAGGTGCGGCTGCCATCGTTCATGACACCGGCCATCATGGGGCCGCCGGAAACGAAGATAGTGGGAACGTTAACGCGGGCGGCTGCCATCAGCAAACCGGGCACGTTCTTGTCGCAGTTGGGAATCATCACCAGGCCGTCAAACTGGTGCGCCATGGCCATGGCCTCAGTGGAGTCAGCGATGATATCGCGAGTCACCAGGGAGTACTTCATGCCGGTGTGGCCCATGGCGATGCCGTCGCAGACGGCGATGGCAGGAAACTCCACAGGGGTACCGCCGGCGGCGCGGATGCCGGCCTTGACAGCCTCGGAGATCTTGTCCAGGTTCATGTGACCGGGGACGATCTCGTTATAGGAGCAGACCACGCCGATGAGAGGTCTTTCCAGTTCTTCCTTGGTGTAACCCAGAGCATAGAGCAGGGATCGGTTGGGCGCGGCGGGAACGCCCTTCTTTACAATATCGGAACGCATATCAGGTGTCCTCCTTGAAATTTTTCTACAAATTATCCACAAGTTGTATGACTACACTTGAATTGTCTGACTATATATTATATGATGGTCATAACGATGTCAAGAGGATTCTGCCCCTGTCCGGCAAGGATCCGGGAGGAACCCATGGAAAAGAAAAACCTGTCCCAACAGACCGCCGACCGGCTGTATAATATGATTGTAGTAGAGCGCCGCCTGACCCCCGGGGAAAAGCTCCCCAACGAGGTGGATCTGGCACGGGAACTGGGCGTCAGCCGCACCACCCTGCGGGAGGCCCTGCGGGTGCTGGCCGCCCAGAATGTCCTTGAAATCCGCCGAGGACGGGGGACCTTCGTCTCCCAGGCAGTGGAGCACATCAACGACTTCGGTTTCTCTGACCTAGACCAGGTGAAGGGCCAGCTCCGGGACCTCTTCGAGCTCCGCCGGATCTTCGAGCCCAGCGCCGCCCGGCTGGCCTGCCAGCGGGCCACTGAGGAGGAACTCGGCGAGATCCTCTCCCGGGGTGCCGATGTGGACGCCTGCATTCGGGCCGGCCGAGACCGTACCCGGGCCGACCGGGAGTTCCACGCGGCCATCGTCCGTGCCACCCACAACGAGTTCATGATGCGCCTGCTTCCAATGATCAACCAGGCGGTGGAGGCAGCCGTCATCTCCGGGGAGCACAAGGAGCAGCTGGCCGAGGATACCCGGCGGGACCACGCCCTGCTGATGGATTTCTTCCGCAAGCGGGACGCCGACGGAGCTGAGCACGCCATGGCCATCCACATGTACCACTCCATCGACGTGATGGGGCTGGGGGTGTCGTAACGGGTTCCCTTTGGAAAGAATTCTTTCCCATAAACGGCCGCCTTCTACCCGGGAAAAGCTCTTCCGGTAAGAGAGAATTCGCTATAAACAGGTTTGAGGGCGGCCGGTCGGCTGCCCTCATTTTTATACCTGCTGTTCTTGTAAATATGGCATATATTTGCTATAGTAAAAGCAACCGGATAACCAGAAATTTACGGGGTGAGCACAATGAGTAAGATTGTAAAAACTGTCATCGCATGGTTTGTTGTTGGCGCAATTGTGGCTCTTTGCGGGATTTTATCATCTGTTTTATTGGAAGATATTTTCAATGGCTTTCCTAATGGACTGGGCGCAGTTTTGGGAATCTGCGCCTATTTGTGTGTCGTCGTAATTACCTGCACCGGTATCATTGTTGCTAAATTGGACGCTCTTCGTGACAGCAAAGGAAAAGAATCTGAGTAACGCCTTTATTGTAGTAAACAGAGCAAGACCGCAATTTGGAACCGCCAAGTCTAACACAACCACTGCAAAAAACGAGATTGCTTTCCGGACATTTTCCTTTTACCGGCTCTACAAACACCCCGATTAAACCCGATACCGATTTTTTGACAGACTAACGCGCCCCCGCCGGGAAAATCCCGGTGGGGGCGCGTATTATGCTTCAGTATACCGCTGTCAGAGGACCGCAGAATGGGTCATTAGTTGGAAGCGGTGTCGGGGTCAGCGTCGTCGCCCCACAGCATGTTCTTGCGCAGCTCAGCACCGACGGTCTCCATCTGATGCTTAGCCAGCATGTTGCGCTTGGAGTTGAAGAAGGTACGGCCGTTCTTGTTCTCAGCGATCCACTTGCCGGCGAAGGTGCCATCCTGGATGTCGTTCAGAACTGCCTTCATGTTTGCCTTGGTCTCTGCATAGGGCAGGACGCGGGTGCCGGAGACATACTCGCCGAACTCAGCGGTGTCGGAGATGGAGTAGTTCATCATGGCAACGCCGCCCTTGTTGATCAGGTCGATGATCAGCTTCATCTCGTGGATGCACTCGAAGTAAGCGTTCTCGGGCTCGTAGCCGGCTTCCACCAGAGTCTCGAAGCCCAGCTTCATCAGTTCCACAACGCCGCCGCACAGGACTGCCTGCTCACCGAACAGGTCAGTCTCGGTCTCGTCGCTGAAGGTGGTCTCCATGATACCGGCGCGGGCACCGCCGATGCCGGCGATGTATGCCAGACCGATGTCATAGGCCTTGCCGGTTGCGTTCTGCTCAACAGCGATCAGGCAGGGAACGCCCTTGCCTGCCACATACTGGGAGCGGACGGTGTGGCCGGGGCCCTTGGGAGCCGCCATGAACACGTCCACGTCTGCGGGGGGCTTGATGAGCTGGAAGCGGATGTTAAAACCATGTGCAAATGCGATAGCCTTGCCGGAGGTCAGGTTGGGAGCGATGTCCTTGTTGTACATGTCGGCCTGGGCCTCATCGTTGATGAGAATCATGATGATGTCAGCCAGCTTGGTTGCCTCAGCAACAGGATAGACCTGGAAGCCGTCTTTCTCTGCCACGGGCCAGGACTTGCCGCCCTGACGCAGGCCGATGATGACGTCGCAGCCGGAGTCGCGCAGATTCAGAGCATGTGCATGGCCCTGGGAGCCATAGCCGACGATTGCGATCTTCTTGCCGTTGAGCTGGTTAATGTCGCAGTCCTTCTCATAATACATTTTTGCCATAGTTGAATTCTCCTTTTTCTTTAGTATCTTCATCAATAGTGTATTTGCCACGTTCCAAGGCCACCATGCCGGTGCGGACCATCTCGACGATGCCGAAGTCGGCCAGCAGTTCCTGGACTGCGTCGGTCTTCTTCTCGTCGCCAATCAGGGCCACGGTCAGGGTCTCCTTGGATACGTCGATGATTGCGCCGCGGAAAATGTTTGCAACCTGGATAATCTCGTTCTTGTCCTCGCTGGTCTTTGCGCGGACCTTGTAGAGGACCAGCTCACGGCGAATGGAGTGGCTGGGCTCCAACAGCTTCACAGAGTGAACGGGGACCATCTTGGCCAGCTGGTTGCAGATCAGGGCAGTGTGGTTGTCATTGGTCAGGACCTCAATGGTCATACGGGAGACCTTGGGATCGTCAGTGACGCCCACGGCCAGGGACTCGATGTTGAAGCCCTTCCGGGAGAACAGACGGGAGATCTGGGACAGAACACCAGACTCGTTGTCCACCAGGACAGATAAAGTGCGCAGTTTCACTTCTTCCATGTTCTTGACCTCCTTCTATTAGTTGACCAGGAATTCGGTGATATGCTTGCCGCCGTTGACCATGGGACGAACCAACTCGCCCTCGTAGATGTTGCAGTCGATGACGGTGCCCTGGCCCTTTTCCTGTGCTTCCAGGGCGGCATTGATGGCTGCCTCCAGCTCCTCCACGTTGTTCACGCGGAAGCCCTGCAGGCCGTTGGCCTCAGCCAGCTTCACGAAGTCGGGGCCGCGGTCGGTGGTGGTCTGGTAGTAACGCTCGTTGTACACCAGCTCCTGCCACTGACGGACCATGCCCAGACGGCGATTGTTCATCACGAAGGTGATGACGGGGGTTCTGTAGAACTCCTCGGTGGACAGCTCGTTGCAATTCATACGGAAGGATCCGTCGCCGGTAATGTGGATGACGGTCTTGTTGGGGTTGCCCATCTTGGCACCGATGGCTGCGCCCATGCCGAAACCCATGGCGCCGTAACCGCCGGAGGTGAGCAGCTGACCGGGATAGTCAAAGTGGAAGTGCTGGATGGCCCACATCTGATGCTGGCCCACGTCGGTAGCCACAATGGAGTCATCGGGGCAAACCCGGGCGATGGTGCTCAGAATCTGCTTGGGGGTCATGACATGGCTGTCGTCGTATTGGGTCTCCGTGGGGAAGGAGAAAACGTACTTCTTCCACTCACTGTGGTCGTACTGGGGGACCTTACGGTTGAGCAGCTCCAGCACCTGCTTGGCGTTGCCGATGATGTGGTGGTCGGTCTCCACGTTCTTATTGATCTCAGCACGGTCGATGTCGATGTGGACGATCTTGGCCTGACGGGCGAAGGTGGAGGGCTTCAGAGCCACACGGTCGGAGAAACGGCAGCCCACAGCGATGAGCAGGTCACAGCCGTCGCAGGCCATGTTAGATGCCTTGGATCCGTGCATGCCAATCATGCCGGTGGCCAGGGGGTCACGGCCGGCAATGCCGCCGCCGCCCATCAGGGTAATGGCAACAGGTGCGTCGATGCGTCGGGCAAACTCCCGGAACTCCTCATGAGCACGGCCGCGGACCACACCGCCGCCGCAGATGAGCATGGGCTTCTTGGACTCTGCAATCATCTCCACCAGCTTGTTGATGTCGCCTTGATCGGGCTCGGGCATCTTCAGGGCAGAGGTGCGGGCACGGGCCGTCAGGGCAGCCAACCGGCCGGAGGCGGCGTGCTTTTCACGGGGCAGGTATTCATAGTCGGTCTTGGCGGCGGTAACGTCCTTCACGATGTCGATGAGGACGGGGCCGGGGCGGCCGGAACGGGCGATGGCAAAACCCTCGCGAACGATGTCGGCCAGGCTTTCAACATCGCGAACCAGATAGGTGCACTTGGTAATAGGCATGGTGATGCCGGTGATATCAACTTCCTGGAAAGCGTCCTTACCGATGAGGTTCTGGGGCACATTGCAGGTGATGAAGACGACGGGGGACGAGTCCATATATGCGGTAGCAATACCGGTGGTCAGGTTGGTCGCGCCGGGGCCGGAAGTGGCCAGGCAGACACCCACCTTGCCGGTGGAGCGGGCGTAACCGTCCGCTGCGTGGGAAGCCCCCTGCTCGTGGGCAGTCAGGATATGGGTGATGCGGTCTCTGTAGTGGTACAGCTCGTCATAGACGTTCAGAATGGTGCCGCCGGGATAGCCGAACACAGTGTCGACGCCCTGCTCAAGCAGGCATTCCAGTAAGATTTTGGCGCCAGTCATTTCCATTACGGTTTCCTCCTCCTTTTTCTGTGGAACAGATGCTTTGGGACAAACAAAAAAGCCCCCTGGTTTTTATGCTAAACATTAAAACCATAGAGCTTGAAAGTTCTCCGCAAATCTCGGTTTCAAAAAGCCGCCGCCCGGTTGGGTTTCTCCGTGTTCTGTGGGTCGGGTTGGATTCGCGTGTTGCTTGCCTGTTCTGGACATAACATTTAGCATTATTTACGGTACTACTACTACGTCTACGCTGAGTAGTACCCCAATAATGCTGACAGCGACGTTGTTCAGTTCAGCAAAATACACGTTCATGCTATGGCCTCACTGTAACTGTCCCTACTGGGCGAACTTTTTCTTTTGCACAAAGATAGCACTTCCCACCAGGTCTGTCAATCACTTTTATTCATTTTCTGTGATTTGTTGACTGTAGTCTTTTTGCTCAGAATTTTTTTGTCAACCTTGATAAAACACCCCTCACCAATTTGTCTCCATTTCATGAATAATCTGATAAAGTGTGTCGTTTACAGGAGTTTGCATCCCAAAGCGTTTTGCGATTGATCGCACCGTCCCGGCAAAGAGTTCCACCTCTGTTTTCCGGTGGGCCAGGGCATCCTGGCGCATAGAGGGAATGGAAGTGGGATCCAACCGGTCCAGTACTGTCAGGTACTCCTTCATGTCCTTCTGGGTCAGCAGAACCCCCTGGCAGGCACCGATCTTCCGGGCCTCGTTCATGGCGGCGAGCATGGCCTCTCGGGCGGGGCCGGGCTGCTGGAGGCCGCCGTAGTTGGTCTCATAGGCCATACAGGCCTGGTTGACTCCCACGTTCATCATGAACTTGCACCAGACCCGGTGGAGAATATCCTCCTCTCGCCGGACAGGCAGAGCTACAGATGCCAGGAAGTCCACCGTTTCTGTCAGTTTCTCCTCCCGGTCGAAGTAATCCTCCTGGGGGACACCCACAAAAATGGCTCCGCCGCTTCCCCGGCGGACCACAGTGTTCTCCTCCCGTACAGGGTCCATGCCCTGGGTGACGGTGTAGAGGACCTTGTCCCATCCAAACCGCTGGGCAAGCGTCTCCTCACTGCTGATACCGTTGAGGAGGGAAAGGATAACGGTATCCGGCCCAACAGAAGACGCAGCCAGCTCCATGGCCTCCTCCAATGCGGGTCCCTTCACGCCGAAAATCAACAAATCAGCGGGCTTTGCGTCGGACCCATCAAAGAACCGGAAGTCACACAGCTCCCCATTGTAGAAGACACCCTTTTCCCGGCAGCGGGCCAGGCGGTCTCCGTCGGCCAGAAAGCGGACCTTTTCCGGCCCGATGCCTTTCACGATGGCATCGCCGATTACGGTCCCCAGGGCCCCTGCCCCGACGATGGTCACTGTTCCGATCATACCTGTTCCCTCCTATGCGGTGTCTTCCCAACCCGAGAGTTCTTATTGCATTATCATTATAGCACAATAATTTTTCTCTGCAACCCCGGGTTTCGCAGCGGCAACCCGCCGGCCTCGCAGATTTTTCATTTTACATTTTGCACATCCCGCGCTATACTGATATAACATGGTATTTCTGGGAAAGGGGGGTATTTTTGGACAGTTTTCTCTTCAGTATCCGGGCCACAGCCCCGGTTTTCCTGCTGATGGTCCTGGGGTATCTCTTCCGGCGGATCGGCCTGCTGGACGCCCACTTCTGCCAGGTCAGCGACAAATTCGTCTTCACGGTAGCCCTGCCGGTAATGCTCTTCCGGGACATGGCCACCACCCGCCTGCGAGAGACCTTTGACCTCCCCTATGTTCTCTTCTGTGCCCTGGTAACCACCCTGGTGTTTTTCTCTCTATGGGGGCTTGCCCGGAAGTTTCTCCGGGATCCTGCCCTGGTAGGCGAGTTCGTCCAGGTATCCTATCGGTCCAGCGCCGCCATCCTGGGCTGTGCCATCATCATGGGCATTTACGGCAACACCGGCATGGCTCCCCTGATGATCATCGGCAGCGTGCCCCTGTTCAACATCTATGCTGTGCTGGTCCTCACTTTGGAGGGACCCAAGGCCAACGGAGATTTGGGACACCGGCTCCGCCATGCCCTGAAAAGCATCGCCACCAATCCCATCATCCTGGGCATCCTGCTGGGCGTCTTCCCCTCTCTCTTTGGATTGGACGCCTTCCCGCCCATTCTGGACAGCGGCCTGGATCTGCTGGCCCGGGTGGCCACGCCCCTGGCCCTTCTGTCTTTAGGTGCCGCCTTTCAGGGGAAGGCCGCTCTGGGCAAACTCCGGCTCTCCGCTCTGGCGGCCTCCATCAAACTTCTCATTCTCCCTGCACTCTTCCTGCCCCTGGCTGCGGTGCTGGGATTTACTGGCTCTAAACTGGTAGCCCTCATCGTCATGCTGGGCTCCACCTCCACCCCTACCTGCTACATCATGGCCAGGAATCTGGGCCACGAGGGCACCCTCACCGCCAGCGTGGTCGTGCTGACCACCGTGTGCAGTGCCTTTACCCTCACCTTCTGGATCTTCCTGTGCCGCCAGTTCGGTCTGATCGCATGATGGGCTTCATGAATTTTTAAGCTCTCTGTTATGCTTTCTTAATATTTTGCCTCTATGATAGATAAGGAGTTCTTATGAGAAAACAATTGCAGGCCCTGCGGGATATCATGGCAGAGCATAGAATCGACGCCTATCTGATTCCCACGGACGACTTTCACGGCAGTGAATATGTAGGTGCCCATTTTGCCTGCCGGAGCTACGTCTCCGGCTTCACCGGCTCCGCCGGCACCCTTCTCGTCTTCCCCCAGTGGGCCGGTCTTTGGACCGACGGCCGCTACTTTCTCCAGGCTGAGGAGCAGCTTCAGGACTCCGGCATCCGTCTCATGAAGATGGGCCACCCCGGGGTCCCCACCTTGGAGGAATTCCTCAGGAGCAGTCTCCAGGCCGACCAGGTGCTGGCCTTTGACGGTCGGTGTGTGTCCGCCCGGGCGGGCCGCCGCTACTATCGCCTGGTAAAAAACCTGGGTGCCAGGCTCAATGACCAGTTGGATCTGGTGGATGAAATCTGGCCCGA